>JANXWI010000281.1 GCA_025351205.1 Deinococcus sp. | reverse complement strand
GTATGGCCGCCTGGTTCAGCTCCGGCTCGCTCTGAAGGGCGGCGGCGCTCCAGGTGGCCCACAGCTGGGCGACCAGCTGGCTGCGCTGCCCGGGGGCCAGCTTCAGCTCCTGCGGCTGCCCCAACAGCGAGTAACGCAGCGTCACTTCCGGACTGGTTCGAATGCCCGCCACGTACCAGTGGTCCTCGTCTTCCTGAACCACCAGGTTGCGCGCGCCGCTGCTGCTCAGGCTCCGCAGGTTCAGCGGCGTTCCGGTCAGCTGGCGGGCGGCGGCGCTGGCCGTCAGCTCACTCAGGTCGATCAGCCGGCCACCGGTGGCTTCGGCCAGGCCGGTCAGGCGGGCCGCATCGGACTGGCCCGCCGACGACACCACGTAGACCGGCGGACCAGTCCTGCCCAGCCGGTCAAGCGTCATGTTGTCCAGGCCGTCGCTGAACAGCAGCCGCTCCGACAGAGATCTGCACGCCTCAGGGCAGGCCAGCGCACTGAAACTGGTGCCGCCGTCGTAGACCGTCCGTTCCAGTTCGGCCCGCAGCGCGCTCCAGTCACCGGCCCGGACCACGAAGTCCTGGGGCCTGTCCGGCAGGTTGCTGAAGCGTTGCAGTCTCACGGCGACGTCGGGAAACTGCCTGAAGTAGGCGTCCAGCAGGGCGTATTCCCGGTCGGTGTTGCGTTGCAGCCCCGACAGTGAGCTGTCCCACAGCAGTTCGATGCTGCTGACTTTTCGCGGCGGCGCTTTCACCTGCGGCTTGGCAATGCTCGCCAGCACATAATCCTTGCCCGCAAAGCTCTGGTACAGGGTCTGTCCGTCCGGCTGGGCCGGGACTGTGACTTGCAGGTCGCCCACCGCGTCCACCGAGTTGCGCCCGATCTGAAGCGTCTGGGTGTCGGCGTCGCGCCGCTTCAGCTCGGCGGGGCCGAGGGCCTGGAAGCTGGTCAGGCTGGCGCTGCGCACAGCGTTCACGGTCAGCCCGATCTTCAGGCTGGGCAGGTCCGGATAGTTCAGGGGCAGGCGGTACACGTCGTTTTTGCCGCTGGTCGCCAGTTTCTCGCTGATCTGAAGGCGGACCCTGCGCTCACCCCGCCCCGGAATCGGGTACACCCGCACCCGGTAGGTGTTGCCCTGCACCTGTTCGACCAGGGCCGGGTCCACCTTGCGCCGGCTCACGTCCTCGAAGACCTGCTGCCCGACCACCTTGGGCACGGGCACGGCGCTGCGCCAGGAGCCGCCGAAATCCAGCGCCATGCCGGTCACGCTCTGGCCCGCCCGCAGCGGAAATTCCAGCGTGCCCTCCAGGGTCCGGGCATTGGGGTTGTGCAGGGTGAGCACGGTTTCGGTGCGGGCAAAGCCGCCGCTGATCTCGGCATCGATCACCACGCTGCGAATCTGGGTCGGCACCTCCCTGGCCTGCAAGGGGGCCACGACCCTCACCCTGGGCAGCAGGGGAGACGTGTTCGACTGTGGTGGATTCGACTGCGGTGGATTTGACTGCGGCGGATTTGACTGGGCGTGGGTGCCGGAAAGCAGCGCCGCCAGCATGAGTGCCCCGGAAAGAAGCTTGAAGTATGAGTTCATGCTCGATGCTACGGTCAGAATGATGAGAGCCGCATTGAGGTTCAGGGCAGATGATTCTCACCCACAGCCCACCGTTCGGTCAGAATTCGGGGGAGTGCTGGTCGGACCCCGGCAGACGAAGAGGCCGCGCTCTGAATCTGAGAGCGCGGCCTCCGGGTCGGGTGCCTAGCGGAACAGTTCGGCGACCTTGATTCCGGTCTGCCACAGCGCCCACAGCAGCGGAAGAATGACCACGGCCCAGGCGATATAGATCATGGCGGGCGAGGTGGCGTTGGGTGTCTGGTTCATGTCGTCTCCGGGGTCGTGATGGGCCGTCTGCCAGGCAGGCCGGTGAGGGCGTCAGGTGGGACGAATTTCAGTCGTCTGCTCTTCAGTCGTCTGCCCTTCAATCGTCGGCGCCGGACGTTCCGGGCAGGTTGCCGGGGCGCTGTTCCGAGGCCCAGAACTTCTGCGCCACCGGGCGCACCAGCAGGTTGGTCACGAATCCCGCGATCAGCAGCACGGCCATGATGTTCATGGTGGTGCTGTACGCCTGGGCGGCGGGCACTCCGGCCTTGATCTGGTTGTCGCGGAAGCCGTTGACCAGTAGTGGCCCCACGATGGCCGCCGCACTCCAGGCCAGCAGCAGCCGCCCGTGAATGGCCCCGACGTTGATGGTGCCGAACATGTCGCGCAGGTAGGCCGGAATGGTGGCGAAACCGCCGCCGTACATGCTCAGAATGACGCAGAACCCGGCGACGAACAGCGGCAGGCTGGGCGTGCGCCCGAAGATCGGAACCAGGAAGTACAGCAGCGCGCCGAGTGCAAAAAAGATCATGTAGGTCGGCTTGCGCCCGATCCTGTCGCTGGTGCTGCTCCAGAAGAAGCGCCCGGCCATGTTGAAGATGCTCAGCAGGCCCACGAAGCCGGCGGCGGCGGCGGCGCTCACGCCCTTGCCCGTGCCCAGCACAGTGTCGCTGAACATCTCCTGGATCATCACGCTGGCCTGACCCAGCACCCCGATTCCGGCGGTCACGTTCAGAAACAGCACGGTGGCCAGCAGATAAAACTGCGGCGTCCGGACCGCCTGATCCACGGTCACGCCGTGGCTGCTGATCATGGCGTTGGCGCTGGTGGCGGGCGGCGTCCAGCCTTCCGGTTTCCAGTTCTCGGCGGGCACGCGCACCAGGAAGGTTCCGAACATCATCAGGATGAAATACAGCGCCGCCATCGTCAGGAAAGTCGGCACGATGCCGAAATTCGCCCCGCCGTAGGCTGACATCAGCGCGGTGCCCAGCGGGCTGCCCAGCAGCGCCC
>JANXWI010000278.1 GCA_025351205.1 Deinococcus sp. | reverse complement strand
AAGATCACGGCTTGCACGGGCGGCATACGTGCATCATGCCGCCTGCGGCCTCTGCTACGCTCAGACATGTCGTTTCTGAAAAAGCTCTTTTCCAGATCGGGCGTGTCGGGAGGCGTCAAGCAGGCTCCGGACCCAGGCCAGTCGGCAGCCCAGCCGGGCATGACCTCGCTGGCCGTGCTGCTGGACCGTCTGCCCACCGACCTGGGCCGGGTGGTGCGCGAGTTTCCGGAGCGGCTGCCCGCGCTGGGGCCACTGGAGGCGGAGCAGGCCGAGGGCGAAGAGGTCTTCCCGGTGTTCTTCGAGGTCGGCGGGCACAGCGTCTGGGCACTGGGCTTCGATCTGCCGATGCCCGAAGAGGCGCAGAAGACCACCATCTTCTACAGCAACTGGCAGGACGATCAGAAAGCGGCCCTGTATGCCCACGCGGCCCACGTGCTGCTGTTCTACAAGGGCGGAAGTGCCGACCCGGTGGTGCAGCTGAGCGTGCTGTACGCCGTCGCCGCCGGGTTTCATCCGCTGGGGGTGGCCGACGAGGCGGCCTTCAACTGCGTGCCCGGCCCGGTGCTGGAGGAAGTGTGCAGCGCCGACTTCCTGCTGGCGGCCCAGAGCAACATTCCCACCCTGATCTGGACCGGCCTGCTGAAGTTTCACCGTGAAGACGGGCAGACGTACTACACCACGCGCGGTTTCGAGCGCTTCGGCAAGCCCAACCTGGCGTTTCTGGCCGTCACCGGGCAGGGCGAGCAGGCCACCGAGCTGTTTCACACACTGCTCAACTACCAGCACTTCCACGGCCAGACGTTCGGGGCCGGGCACACCGCCGAGCTGGGCGGCCAGATGATGAGTTTCAGCGAGCCACACGAGTACGCCGAGTATCTGTCGGGCGGCCTGCCGGTGCTGGTCGTGGCGCTGGACGCCTGAAGGTGGCGCAGACCGCTATACCTCGCCCATACGTGCGGCGGCTACGCTGCCTGGGAGAGCAGACCAACCGTTGGCCTGCCCACATTCTCAGGAGGTTTCCACATGCGTAAAGTTGCCCTGATCCTGTCCACCCTGATGCTCGTCTCCAGCGCCGCGTTTGCCCAGACGACCAAGCCTGCCACCGCGCCCACCATGCCCGCCCAGACCATGCCTGCCAAAACCATGCCCGCCAAGATGATGGCTCCGGTAGCCGTGAACACCGCCACCGCCGCGCAACTGTCAGCCATTCCGGGCGTAGGCCCCAAGATGGCCGCCGCCATCATCGCCGCCCGCCCGTTCAAAAACTCCGCCGACCTGATCAAGCGCGTCAAGGGCATCGGCCCCAAGAACTACGTCTCGCTGCACCTCGACAAGGCTCTGACGTACTGAACGGCACCTGAAAAGCGCCCCGCCTGAACTCTCAGGGCGGGGCGCTTTCCAGTGGCCACGGTCAGTCTGCCGCTGCCACCTGTTCCCCTTCTGCCGGATACACTTCCAGCACGCCCGCCGCGCCCATGCCGCCGCCGATGCACATGGTCACCAGACCTTTGCCACCGCCGCGCCGCTGCAACTCGTAGATCAGGCTGGTCGCCAGCTTGGCCCCGGAGCAGCCCAGCGGGTGCCCCAGCGCGATGGCACCGCCGTTGACGTTAGTCCTGCTCTCGTCTAAGCCCAGCGTGCGAATCACCGCCAGGCTCTGCGCCGCGAAGGCCTCGTTCAGCTCGATCAGGTCGATGTCGGCGAGCGTCAGGCCCACCTGCGCCAGCACTTTCGGAATCGCCTTGACCGGGCCGATGCCCATCAGTTCAGGTTTCACGCCCGCCACCGCGAAGCCCAGGAACTTGGCGAGCGGTTTCAGGCCCAGTTCTCTGGCCTTGTCCGCGCTCACGACCACCACGGCTGCCGCGCCGTCGGAGAGCGGGCTGGAGTTGGCCGCCGAAACACTGCCGCCCATCTTGAAAGCCGGACGGACCTTGGCCATGTCGGACAGGTTGGCGTCGCGCCTGATCAGCTCATCGCGCTCAAAGGGAATGACCGTGCGCGTGACCTTGGTGCCTTTGACCTTATCGACATTGACCGGAACGGCAATCGTCTCGGCATCAAATTTTCCCGCGTCCTGGGCCGCCGCCGCCCGCTGGTGGCTTCGGAGCGCGAAGGCGTCCTGGTCTTCACGGGAAACGTTGTACTTGGCCGCCACGTTTTCGGCGGTCATGCCCATGCCGATGTACGCGCCGGGGCGGCTGTCCACCAGATCGGGGTTGGGGCTGGGATTGTGGCCGCTCATGGGCACCATGCTCATGCTCTCCACGCCGCCCGCCAGCATCACCTCGGCCTGCCCGGAAATCACCGCCGCCGCCGCCATAGCGATGGTCTGGAGGCCGCTGGAGCAGAAGCGGTTGACGGTCACGCCGCCCACCGTGTCGGGCATTCCGGCCCGCAGCGCAGCCATGCGGGCGATGTTCAGGCCCTGTTCGGCTTCCGGAATCGCGCAGCCC
>JANXWI010000277.1 GCA_025351205.1 Deinococcus sp. | reverse complement strand
TCGCCGTCTTCGGCAGGCACGCGGCCCAGTTGAAGGTCGAAATTGATGGCCGACATGATGCCGTCTCCGAAATCCTCGTGAATCAGCTGTTTCAGCGCCGGGCCGTACACCTGAAGCGCCTCGTACAGCCGGTAGATGGTCGGGTCGGTGGGCGGCAGCGCCTCAAACGAACCGCGCATCGGCACTTCCTGCAAGATGGCGCTGCACTCTCCGGGCAGTTCCAGCAGGCCGCACAGCTGCTCGGCCAGGTGCTCGGGAAAGGGGTGCTGGCCCAGCAGCGCGGCGGTGGTCCAGACCCGGGGGGTGCCGAGTGTCCCGGCGATGACCGTGTAAGTCAGCGTCAATCGGCGCTTGGCCGTCAGGATCAGGGCGGTCACGTCAGACCGGGTGGTGGGCTGGCGCGTGGTGGGCTGTCTGATGGTGGGCGGTGTGGAGGTCGGCGGGGTCATGGGTCTCCAGTGGGGTGCGACATCACTGCCGGGATCTGGGATGAAGGCGGGAAAGCAGGAGACACACTGGACTTACCGAGGCGAACAGCCTGCCGCGTGCCAGAGCAGAGCTTCAGTCGGTGGCAAACACCGGCGACGGCTGAACGGCTGCGGCCACCTCCAGCAGCGGATGGGCCGTCAGCGCCCCGGATTTGAAGGCGGGCATCCTGCTGTGCGGGTCGAGGGTGTCGGCGCCCGTCAGCTCGTTGGCGCTGCCCGGCCAGTGAAACGCCACGAAGGCCACGCCGGGGCGGATTTTGGGAGTAATACAGGTGGGCAGAACGGCCTCGCCGTGCGGTCCCTGCCAGCGCACCGACTGGCCGTGGCTCAGACCGTGCAGGCGGGCGGTGTCGGGGTGGATCTGGACCTCGGGCACGCCCTTCAGGCCGGGGTTGCGCCTGCTCTGGGTGCCGCTCTGGTACTGGTTGGCGATCCGACCAGTGGTCAGGGTCAGAGGGGCGCGGGCGGGCACGGTCATGGCGACGGGGATGAGGTTGGCCTGTCCGGTGGCCGTCTGATACGGAGCGAAGTACGGCTGTGGGGTGCCGACATGCTCCGCGTGCGGCACGGGCCACTGAAAGGTCTGCGTCTCCAGCCGCTCGGCGCTCAGGCCGCTGTAGTCGGCTTTTCCGCCTTTCGTGGCCGCAAAAAATTCGGTCTGGAGGGTGGTGAAGTCGGCGTACCGGAACTTCTCGCCGCGCCCGACAGCGTGCGCGAGGTCGCACAGAATCTGCCAGTCCTCCCGCGCCAGGCCGGGAGCGGTCATGGCCTTCCGGCGGCGCTGAATGCGGCCCTCCAGGTTGGTGGTGGTGCCTTCCTCCTCCGCCCACATGCTGCCGGGCAGCACCAGATCGGCCAGGAGTGCCGTCTCCGAAGGTAAAAAGTCGATCACCACCAGAAAATCCAGCGCCGCCAGCCGTTCACGCACCAGCGCCGCGCCGGGGGCACTGACCGCCGGGTTGCTGCCGATGATGATCATGGCCTCGATCTCGCTGCCACACGCCAGAAACAGCTCCTGGGCACTTTTCCCGACGCCGGGCAACGAGGCTTCCGGCACGCCCCAGAAGTCGGCCATGTGGGCGCGGTCTGCCGCATTTGCGAGGTGGCGGTAGCCCGGAAGCTGGTCGTTCTTCTGACCGTGTTCGCGCCCGCCCTGCCCGTTGCCCTGGCCGGTCAGGGTGCTGTAGCCGCCGCCGGGCCTGCCGAAGTGCCCACTCAGGAAGGCCAGGTTGATCAGCGCCGAAACGGTGTCGGTGCCGTTCACCTGCTGCTCGGGGCCACGCCCGCTCAGAATCAGGGGGCGGTGCGCCTGGGCGTACTGTCGGGCCAGTTTCCAGAGGGCGGCCTCGTCTATTCCGGTGGCCCCCGAAACGCCGCTCAACGTCAGTCCGGCCACGCTCGCCAGCACCTCCTGCATGCCCTCGGCGGGGGCACTGGGCCGCACCCTTCCCCACTCGTTCAGGAATTTCAGCAGCAGCCCGGCGATCAGGTGGTCGGTGCCAGGGTACGGGGCGAGCTGCGTCTGGGCCAGGCCGGGGGTGACGCGCGGGTCGATGTTCACGATCTGTGCGCCCCGGTCTTTTGCGCCTTTCAGAAACTGCATCACGGGCGGCAGCGTCTCGGCGACGTTGGCCCCGAACAGCAGGATCAGGTCGGATCTGGCGATGTCGGACAGCGGGAAGCCCAGGCCCCGGTCCAGGCCGAAGCTGCGGTTCATGGCCGCCGCCGCGCTGCTCATGCAGAAACGCCCGTTGTAGTCGATGCTGGGCGTCCGAAAGCCCACGCGGGCCAGCTTGCCCAGCAGGTAGGTCTTCTCGTTGGTCAGCGCGCCGCTGCCGAAGAGGGCCAGCCGCGCCGGGTCGCGGTCCAGAATCGGCCCCACTCTGGCCGCAAACATACTCAGCGCCACTTCCCAGCTCACCGGGCGCAGTTCGCCGCCCATCCGCAGCAGCGGCGTGGTCAATCGGTCCTCGTGGCGCAGGTCCGACAGGGCGGCCAGCCCCTTCTTGCAGACCGTGCCGCCCGCCACCGGGCACTCTCTGGTGGGCGTGATCCTGACCGCCATGCCGCCTTCCAGGTGCAGATCGAAGTTGCACTGGACGGCGCAGTAGGGGCAGGTGGTGCGGACCAGGTTGCTCACGCCTTTAACCCTGAGCGAATGCCGGGAGCTTGTCAAGGGCAATGTGTGCAGATTGTCAAAAAATATTTGTACAGATTGCACAGATCAGGAAAGGTCTAGATCAATATCTGAAAATCGGTGCCGTATTTTTCATTTGGCCTTGACATCTCGTACACAGTGGCCATCATGGAGTCAGTCAGAGGTGAGGCCCGCTGCGGCCCGCCCGATCTTGCCCGCCCCCGTAATCAAGGAGAAGCACATGCAGCACATCGTCATCGTCGGCAACGGCATGGTCGGGCACCGGCTCACCGAGGACCTGCACGCCCGTCAGCCGGACCTGAACATCACCGTTCTGAGCGAGGAGCGGCACGTCGCGTATGACCGAGTAGCGCTCAGCCACTACTTCGACGAGCCGCGCCCCGACCTGAGCCTGACGACGCACGCGGCTTACCGGGGGCGCGGCGTGAACTGGCTGCACGGCAAAGCGCTGAGCGTGGACCGGGCCGCCAGGACTGTGAGCACCGAAACGCAGACGATCAGCTACGACGTGCTGGTGCTCGCCACCGGCAGCTTTCCCTTCGTGCCGCCGCTCCCAAATCTCTATCAGAGCGGCAGCACGGCGCCGGGCGTGTTCGTGTACCGCACCCTAGACGACCTGGACGCCATGATGGCCCACGCCAGAACGGTCAGGACTGGCACCGTGATCGGCGGCGGTCTGCTGGGCCTGGAGGCGGCGGCGGCGCTGCAAAAGCTGGGCCTGAGGGCGAGCGTGGTCGAGTTCGCGCCGCGCCTGATGCCCGCCCAGCTCGACGACGCGGGCGGGGCACTGCTGAAGAAATTCATCGAGGATATGGAGATTCAGGTGCTGACCGGGGCCTCGACACAGGAGATTTTGCTGAACGAGGCTGGGGCCATCCGGGGCCTGAAATTTGCTGACGGCAGCGAACTGGAAACGGAAATGCTGGTGTTCTCGGCGGGCATCCGGCCCCGCGACGAGCTGGCCCGACAGATGGGGCTGGAGGTGGGCGAGCGCGGCGGTGTTCTGATCGACGACGCCTGCCGCAGCTCCGACTCCGCCGTGTACGCGGTGGGCGAGTGTGCGTTGCACGCGGGCCGCATCTACGGGCTGGTGGCTCCCGGCTATCAGATGGCGAGAATCGCGGCGGGGCATATTCTGGGCGACACGGCTTCCAGCTTCGCGGGCGCGGACACGTCCACCAAGCTCAAGCTGCTGGGCGTCGAGGTGGGTAGCTTCGGCGACGCCTTCGCCCGCACGCCGGGGTCGCGCGAGATCGCCCTGCAAGACAACGTGGCCGGGACGTACAAGAAACTGGTGCTGAGCGCAGACGGCACCCGCATTCTCGGCGGCGTGCTGGTGGGCGATACCTCGCAGTACGGCGAGCTGAGCAGCCTGGCCAGAGACGGCGAGGTACTGAGCGTGCCCGCCGCCAGCCTGCTGGTGCCGATGGCGGCTGCCTCTGGAGCGGCTTCCAACCCGACCATCTGTAGCTGCGAGGGCGTGCGGCAGGGGACCATCCAGGGGGCGGTGGTGGGCGGAGCGCACGACGTCGCCGCCCTGAAGGCCTGCACCCGCGCCGGAACGGGCTGCGGCGGCTGTCTGCCGAACGTCAAAGATCTTTTGAACACCCAGCTGGCATTGCTGGGTCAGACCGTAGACAAGAGCCTGTGCGAGCACTACCCCCACACCCGCCAGGAGCTGTTCGACCTGATCCGGGTGCGCGGCTACCGCGAGTGGGAAGAGGTGCTGGACGCGCACGGCCACGGCCAGGGCTGCGAAATCTGCAAGCCTGTCGTGGCGAGTGTTCTGGCGAGTCAGCACAACGAGTACATCCTGAAAGACGGCCTGGCAGTGCTCCAGGACACCAACGACGCCTATCTTGCGAACATTCAGAAGAACGGCACCTACAGCGTCATGCCGCGCGTGCCGGGCGGCGAGATCACGC
>JANXWI010000205.1 GCA_025351205.1 Deinococcus sp. | reverse complement strand
GGTACTCGTGCAGCATGCCCTCGCGCAGCGCCCCCGCCGAGACCGTGACGCTGCCCGCTCCCAGCAGCTCTAGCACCGCAAAAAGCACCACCGCGCCCGCCACGATGATGTCGGCCCGCCTGGGGTCCAGGCCCGGCACCTTGCCCCGTTTGACGGTACTCAATCTTGCGAGGTCGGCCAGCAGCTCGCCCAGCTCGGCCACGCTGAAGCTCACGCCGTTGACGTTCTCGGGAAGACTGCCCCGCCGCGCCTGGATCACGGCGGCCAGCGTTTCGAAAGTGCCGCTCGACCCGAAGACGCGGGTGTCAGGCTCCGGCGCAAACGGGCGCAGTTCCGGCTCCAGCAGTGCTCTCACATGCTCCCGCAGGGCTTCCAGGTCACGTTTCCTGGGCGGCTTGCTGGCCGGGCCACTGCTCAGGTAGCGCCCGTGCATCCTGACCGATCCGAGCGGCAGGCTCAGCACCAGGTTGGCCTCGGCGGGGCCGCCGCGCACCAGTTCCAGGCTGCCGCCGCCCAGGTCGAGCAGCAGGTTGTCGGGGCCGAACTGCACGCTGCCAGCGGCCCCCAGATACGTCAGCTGCCCCTCGCGCTCGCCGGAGATGATCACCGGGTACACGCCCACCTCGCTTCTCAGCCGCGCCGCCACCGCCTCGCCGTTGGGCGCGCCGCGCATGGCGCTGGTGGCGTAGGCCCGCAGCTCCGGGATACCCTGGGACGCCGCCAGCTCGCGGAAGCGTCCCAGGCTGCGGGCCAGCCGGGTATAGCCTTCCTCGGTGACGTTGCCCTGAGCGTCCAGGCACTCGCCCAGGCGGGTGCGGTCCTTGAGGGCGTCGAGCACCCGGAAGCTGCCCGAATCGCTGCCGGGGCGCGTCTCGGCGATCAGCAGGTGGGTGGAGTTGGTACCGACATCGGCCACGGCGACGCGCATCATTTCTTGCAGCTTACCCGAAACCGTGCCGGGCTTTCAGCCTGGAGGCCACAAGCGCTTCAGCTCACCTCGCCTGCGACTGCCGCCTGCGCCAGACGATCCAGACCACGGTAAAAACCACCAGCAGCGCCACCACGCCGGTTCCGATTGGCCCCACGTACTTTTCCACGGCCCCGTAGTTGCTGCCCAGCAGGTAGCCCGCCCCGGCCAGCAGCGTGGCCCACAGGGCGCTGCCGATGGCGCTGTACAGCAGAAAGCTCGGCAGCGCCATCCCGCTCATGCCAGCGGGCAGGCTGAGCAGGCTCCTGATGCCCGGAACCATGCGCCCGAACAGCACCGCCCTGGGGCCGTGACGGTCAAACCAGTCGTCGGCCCTGCGAACGTCTTTGCCGCTCAGGGCCAGCCACCTGCCGTACCTGTCGGCCCACACCACCAGCCGTTCCTCGTTCACCACCCGCCCCAGGTAATACAGCGGCAGAGTGCCCACCACGCTGCCCAGCGCGCCCGCCAGCACCACGCCCGGCAGACTCAGCTTGCCCTGCGCCGCCGCGAAGCCCGCCGCCGGCAGAATCAGCTCGCTGGGCAGCGGCGGAAACAGGTTTTCGAGAATCATCAGCAGCACGACGCCCAGGTAACCCAGGCTGTTCATGAAACCAAGGATCCAGTCGGCCATCGCCTCTTCAGAGTAAGGGGTGTAGCGTGAGCTGAGACGCCACCTCGGCTTGTCGAAATATTTATGCCCCGGGAGCAGTGGGTGCCGCCGCTGACATGCAGACGCTAGGGTGTCGGTGATGCGCCCTTTGCCCTCTCTTCCCCGCGCCGCGCTGGCCCTGGTCTGGGGCCTGTTCGGGCTGGCCTTCGGCAACATCTACCGCTTCCGGGTCCAGACCGAAACAACGGCGTTGCCAGGCCTGAAATCGCCGGTCAGGGTCTTGCAGCTCTCCGACTTCCACTACGGCACCTTCATCGGGCCGCGCATGGTGGGCCGCTGGGTGGCTGCCGCGCTCTCGCAGCAGGCCGACCTGATCGTGATCACGGGCGACTTTCTCGACAGCTCTCTGGGCCTGCGCCCCCAGGGTTCCCTGCTGCGTCAGCTCTCGCGGCTGCAAGCACCCCTGGGCGTGTACGCGGTGTTCGGCAACCACGACTGGACCAGCCTGAACACCGCCGCCACCCGCGCCCGGTTTGCCCGCGACCTGGAAAGCGTCGGCATCCAGGTGATCAACAACGCTGGCCTGCACCTGCGTCCCGACCTGTATCTGGCGGGCAGCGACGACTGGTGGTTCGGCTCTCAGGACGCTGCGGCCATGCTGGAAGGCTACGCGGGCGGGGCGCTGCTGCTGCTCAGCCACAACCCCGACTACCTGCCGCACGTGCCGCCGCAGGTGACCCTGACGCTGTGCGGCCATACCCACGGCGGTCAGATCCGGGTTCCCTTTCTGGGGCCGATCAAGCGGGCCAGCCTGTACGGCACGCAGTTTCTGGAAGGCTGGGTGGAGGCCGCCGCCGCGCAGCCGAGCGCCGCCGAACACAGCCGCCCGGCCAGCCCGCCCAGGCTTAACCGGGGCTACGTCACGCACGGCCTGGGCGTGACCGGACTGCCCTTCAGGCTGGGCGTGCCCGCCGAGATGAACCTGTTCGAGTTCGGGGCGGAGGAGAGCACGTAGCGTGTGGCCTGTGGCCTGTAGGAAGGGCCAGGATTCCGAGATCAGCCCGGCCCGGTTGACCGAGATGCCTGAGCTGGCCCCACGCGCCACAGTCCACACGCCTCACTTGCTCAGTAAATAGCACTTCGGGTAATGTCCGCCGCTGTACACCTGAAACAGTTCACGAGCGTGCCAGCGGCTCTGCTCGGCCAGCACGCGCTCGAACAGCTTGATCTCGTGGGTCAGGATGCACAGCCGCCCGTTTCTGGCGCTCAACCGGTCCATTTCCTGCAAGAACTGCGGGTACAGCTGTGCGTTGCCGCCGTGCGTGCCCACCGCGTCGCCCCAGGGCAGGTCGGTGATGATCAGGTCGAAACTGCGGTCCGGCAGCCCGGTGTTCAGGGCGTCGACCTGCGCCACCTCGATCTGGCGCCTGGAGGCAGCGATGTTGCTGCGCGAACAGGCCACCGCCTCGGGGCTGATGTCCACGCCCACCAGTGCGCCCAGCGGTCCCAGCAGCGAGCGTTCGATGAGCAGCGTGCCGCTGCCGCACATCGGGTTGAAGATACGGTCCCGTTCGCGCACGCCGCTCAGCTTGTGCATGGCGTAGGCAATGGTGGCGTTCAGGCCGCCGGACATGTTGCAGGTTCGCCAGGCGCGGGCCGACAGCGGGCGCGGCGTGGTGCGGGCCAGAACCTCCCAGCCTTCCTCAGTTTCGCTCTGGCGCACCCGGATCAGCAGTTCACCTTCCTCGGGGTGGTGGGGCAGTCCCAGCTGCGCCTCGATTTCCCCTTGCAGGCGGGTAAACGTCTCGCTGTCCTTGCCCGCCGCGCTCAGCCGGAAGCTTCTGTGGCCGCCCTGTCTGACCACCCCACGCAGGTAGTCCATCACCTCGCCCAGCACCTGATGGCCCAGCAGCGCTTTTGGCCGGGGCACGTCCCAGGTTTCGACCCGGTAGACCGCCACCGCCCCGCGCAGCCGTGAAAGCCGGTCCCAGTCGCTCTGCCCCTCGGCACGCTGCGCCAGCGGGTCGGGCGCGAACTGAAACTTCACGCCGCCCGACGCCAGCAGCCCGCCGCCACGCACGCTGGGCACCTCGCGCAGCTCGGCCTCGGCCACCGCCTCCAGCCCCTTCAGGGCCTCCATCTCGAAATTCTGGTAGCGCAGCGGCGCCCGTCTGGGCCTGGCGCTGCGGGAGCCGGATTTGCCAGCCCCCGATTTGCCAGC
>JANXWI010000105.1 GCA_025351205.1 Deinococcus sp. | reverse complement strand
GGCGCGGGTCAGGGCGCGTGACGCCGCGTAGATGTCGAAGCACAGCAACGAGGCGAGCGTGGTGTGGCCCTGCTCCGGACAGCTGGCCTGATCCGCCGCAGACCGGGCGACACTTTGCGGCGCAACGGTCTTGGAGGGTGCGGTTTCGGCCTTCATCATTTCACTATATCCTGAATGATAGGGCCGAACCAAGATTCTATGAACATAGAGGCTGGCTGGACATGGTCCCAGGCTCCCGGTTGGCGGCGGATTGGCAGGCGACTGTGTTGAACAACCGTTGAGCTTAACAACTGCCGGGCTGAGCAACCGCTGGGCCGAGCCGCCACGTCACAGCAGCGGCGTCCCTTTGTGAGGACGCCGCTTTAGTCTGTCAAGGCTTTTGCCGAATGGTTTGTGAGCAAAAAACCCGGCTCGGAATCTTTACCTTCACGGTGCTTTGGGCGGGGTCGGGGCAGGCGTGCCAGGGTCTGCCGGGGGTGGAGTCGGAGTGGCCGGGTCGGTGGGCGGCGGAGTCGGAGTGACCGGGTTCGTGGCTGGTGCGGTGGGAGCATTGACCGGGTCGGCGGTGGTCGGCGCTGCCGGAGCTGGTGTCACCGGAGCCGGGGTCTGTGTGGCGGGCGCAGGCGTCGCCGTCGCCAGGCTTTTGGGGTCCAGTGACAGGGACAGCACGGTCAGGCCCATCTGCTCCCTGGCGGTCAGGGTCACCGTCTTGCCGTCTTTTTGAAGGGTCGCGCTGCCCATCGCTGTGCTGCCTGCTGCTGCGCCGCCTGTCGCCACGCTGCTGGAGGCCGGAGGCGTGGTCGCCGCGCTGCCCGAGGGGCTGGCTGCCGTGGTGTCGGAAGTGCCCGTCGCCGTACTGCTGGCGGCGCTGCTGTCAGTGGTTGCTGCCGGAGCCGCCTCGTCGGTGGCCGCCGTGCTTCCCGCCGGGGTGCTGGCCGGAGCCGCCGCAGCGGCAGGAGTGGCGCTGGTAGAAGCGGGAGCCGCAGAAGCAGGATCAGTAGAAGCGCTGCCAGTGGCCGCCGCGCCGCTCCCGGTGCCGCCGTCCATCACGGTGTAGCCCTGGGTCTTGAGGGCGTCTACGGTACGGCTCAGGGCGTCTTTCACGCTGCCCGAGTAGATGATGGCCTGCCCCAGCACCGTCTGCACGGTTTTCAGCGCCTTCTCGCCGTCGAGGGCTGGCAGGGTCAGGTCGGCGGCCCCTGCCAGTACGGTTGTGCCCGTGGTTGTGGCCGTGCTGGCGGGCGCGGTGACCGGAGCCGTGCCGGGTGCCGCCGGAGCGGGCGGCGTCACGGGTGCGGGAGCGCCTGGGTCACTATTAGGGGGCGCGACGGGTGGCGTCGGTAATGGTGGTGTGGTCGCCGGAGGTGGATTGACCGAGGGTGTGGCGGACTGGGCGAAAGCAGGGGCCGCTGTCAGCAGCAGACCCAGTGTCACGGTACGAACGCTTCTAATCATCATCCTCCCTGGATGGAGCCGCAGCTCACGCGCGGCCCGAAGGGCGGTGAACGCCTCTCCTGACCCGCACCTTAAGAGCCTGCCAGGTGTGAACACCCCCAAAACTGCCAAATGGCATGGAGGCGATTGCCATCAGAAAGAGTGTTCTCACTCACACTTTTCAGACGTGGGCCAGCGGGCTTTCACGGGAGGGGCCATGTGTAGGGAGGGGGAGATCGGTCTGCCTGAAGCGCGTCTGAATGCCGGTCTCGTTCGCCGGGGCCAGTTGCGCTGCTCCAGAACGTAAGACTCCTGGAACCCTGGCTTCCCGAATCACCTGCCGCCGGGAACTGGGCAGACACTTCAGGACGGACATGAAAAACCCGTGACCGTTGTTACTCATCGCCAGGGGTCATGCAGCACGGTGGTTCTGGCGCCGTTGCGTCCAAAGGGTTCATGTCGGCCCACCTGGGCGCTAGGGTGAGAGGCGTCATGCCTCCTGCCGTGCCCGTCAACCACCCCGTCTCGGCCAGCACGCAGCTGTGCATCTCGCTGGCCGCCCGCCCCGGCAACTTCGGCACCCGCTTTCACAATTTCCTGTACGCCGAGCTGAACCTGAATTACGTGTACAAGGCCTTCACCACCACCGATCTGCCGTCGGCCATCGGCGGGGTGCGGGCGCTGGGCATCCGGGGCTGCGCGGTGTCCATGCCTTTCAAGGAGGCCTGCGTGGCGCTGGTGGACGAACTGGACGCGTCTGCCGCCGCCATCGGCTCGGTCAACACCGTCGTCAACACCCTGGGCGTGCTGCGCGCCTACAACACCGATTACCTGGCCGTGCAGCAGCTGATCGCCGAACATGGCCTGAACCCACAGTGGCGCGTGGCCCTGCGCGGCAGCGGCGGTATGGCCCGCGCGGTGGCCTGCGCGCTGCGGGACGCCGGGTTTGCACGGGGCACCATCGTCGCCCGCAGCGAAACGGCTGGACGGGCACTGGCAGAGCAGTGCGGCTACAGTTTTAAGTCTGATCCGGAAGACCTGGATGCCGAACTGCTGGTCAACGTGACGCCCATCGGCATGGTGGGCGGGCCGGAGTCGAATGATCTGGCCTTTGCGCCAGACGCCATTGCCAGTGCCCGGGCCGTGTTCGACGTGGTGGCCCGCCCCGCCGAGACGCCGCTGATTGTGGCCGCGCGGCAGGCCGGGAAGCAGGTCGTGACCGGGGCCGAGGTGAGCGTGCGGCAGGCGTTGGAACAGTTTGTGCTGTACACGGGTGTGCGGCCCAGTGCCGGGCAGGTACAGGCCGCCGCCGACTGGGCTGCTGAGTCACTGGGTTAGGACAGCGTCAACCGATTGATGGAAGGCTTTCCCCTCTACCCAGGGGAGAGGGTCGCTGCAAAGCAGCGGGGTGAGGGGTGGTTCATCGCCGTCCCCCTCCCCCCGATGACATCCTCCCGTGCTTTTTCAGTCGTCCGTGTCCTGGTGGGCAACTGGACCGCTGACCGACAGACGGGGCCTCGGCAGGCTGCACGGGCGTATGCTGAACGGGTTCCGGCCCGCCACGCTCCTCCTCTGTTCCAGATCAATTTGACCGCACCAAATTCACCGGGCCTGCCTGACCGGAACAGGGGAGAGAGCCATGGGTTCAGCCGGGGAAGAGACCATGACGGCGGCGCAGCAGGCGGCTTGGCAGGCGGCGCTGCGTGCGGCCCAGGCGTACGACAGCTATCTGGTGCCCAGCATGTTCCGGCCCTGGGCGCGGGTGCTGCTGGACCACGCCGCCCTGCGCCCCGGTGAGCGGCTGCTGGACCTGGCCTGCGGTACGGGCGTGGTGGCGCGTGAGGCGGCGGGGCGGGTGGGCGTTCATGGGCAGGTCACGGCCCTCGATGTCAACCCGGCGATGCTGGCGGTGGCCCGTACCCACACGGCAGCACCGGGAGCGCCCGACATCGCCTGGACCCAGGGCAGCGCCCAGGCCCTGCCGTTTGCGGACGCCTCGTTCGACGTGGCGCTGTGCCAACAGGGTTTCCAGTTTTTTTCAGACCGCGCCCTGGCCTGTGCCGACCTGCGCCGGGTGCTGGTTCCGGGTGGGCGGGCGCTGCTGCTGGTGTCGCAGGCCATCGGGCGCAATCCGCTGTACGACCACCTGAACCGGGCGATGCTGGCCCGCACCGGCATTCCGGCCTACGCCGCCCCCTTCGCGCTGGGCGAGGCCGGGCAGCTGGAAGCGCTGCTCGAAGACGCCGACTTCCGGCAGGTCAGGGTGCAGGAGGCGCAGCTGGAGGTGAGTTTTCCGTCGCCCGAACGGTTCGTGACATCGAGCGTGCAGGGGGCGGCGGCGGCGCTTCCACACTGGGCCGCCCTGAGCGAAACCGAGCGGGCCGCGCTTTCGGACGGCATTCAGGGCGACGGTATTCAGGGTGACGTGGCCGACTGGATCGGCGCCCACACCCGGGGCGGCCAGCTGCACGACACCATGCTGGTCTACATCGCCTCGGCCATCCGCTGACGTCGCCTGACCAGAAGAGTACGCTGGGGGCACCATGAACCAACAGCCAGACAGCAGAGGCATGTGCCGGGGGTGTGGGTACGTCGGAACGCGGGCCGAGATGAGCGCCCACCAGGCGACCTGTGTGGTCCGGCTGCCTCACGGCGGCCAGGCCCGCGAGGTGTTCCGGCTGCACGTCGAGGGCGGCGGCCCCTACTGGCTGGAACTGGACGTGACCCACAGCGCGACCCTGGACGACCTGGATACCTTCCTGCGGTCCATCTGGCTCGACTGCTGCGGTCACCTGAGCGAGTTTTCTATCGGGCCGCAGATCGACTACGAGAACTTCAATCCGCTGGCCCAGATGGAGGCCACCGAGGACGCGCCGCTGGGTCCGCTGCTGACGGTGGGTGAGTCGTTCGGCTACACCTACGACATGGGCAGCAGCACCGACCTGAAGCTGCACGTGGAGGGCAGGGAACAGGTCTACGACTTCGGTGACCCGGTGCGGTTCCTGGCGCGCAATTTTGCCCCCAGGCTGAAGTGCAGCAAGTGTGACGCGCCCGCCAGATGGGTTCACAGCTGGGAATACGACGAGGCAACCGGCGAGGGCGTGCTGTACTGCGGCAGGCACGGCAAGGCCACCCGCGACGAGCAGCTGCCGGTGGTCAACAGCCCGCGCATGGGCGTGTGCGCCTACGAGGGCGGCAGCATGGACGACTGGCCGCCCGCGCCGAAAGTCTGAGCGGTCCAGTCCTAATCACCCAGTCTCAGTTAGCCCGGCGGCGACTGACCGGCCTGTTCCAGCACCCGTTCGATGCGGCGGTCTGGAATCAGCCACATCAGGGCCACGGCCATCAGTGTCAGTCCGGAGACCCAGACGCCTGGATATCCGAGAAACGGCGTGACCAGTGCCACGGCGTAAACGGCAATAGACAACCTGCCTTTCAGAAAATCGCCCAGAGCTTCACGCAGCAGATGGTTGCTGACGTCTGCGCGAAGGATCGTCTGGACCAACAGGTTGTAAGCGGCAGCCGCCATCAGTGCCACGCCCGCGTAGCAGGTCATGGGCACGGCGGCAAAGCGGCTCTCGCCCGCCCAGCCCGAAACGAAAGGAAACAGCGACAGCCAGAACAGCAGGTGCAGGTTGGCCCACAGCACTGTGCCGTTGACCCGCCGAACCGTGTGCATCAGGTGGTGGTTGTTCCAGTAGATGCCGATGTAGACGAAGCTCAGGACGTAGGCCAGCAGCGTCGGCCAGAGTCTGAGCAGCCCCTGCCAGTCGTGGCCCGCCGGGGTCCGCAGCTCCAGCACCATGATGGTGATGATGATGGCCAGCACGCCGTCCGAGAAGGCTTCCAGTCTGTTTTTGGTCATGTGACCCCTGGCTGAACTTCTGGAGTCCAGCATAAGGTGCTAGGCTCAGACATGGAGCGCCTGGAATCTCAGATTGAATTTTTGCTCACCTGTGACCGACTCAAATCGGTGGCGCGCACCACCTATCTGCACGATGCCAGTCGCCCTGAGAACAGCGCGGAGCACTCCTGGCACCTGACCCTGATGGCGCTGACGCTTGAGGAATACGCCCCAGCAGGTACGGTGCTCAGTCACGCCGTCAACATGCTGATCGTGCATGATCTGGTCGAAATCTACGCTGGAGACACCTGTTTCAGTGCGGACCAGACCACGCTGGAACGTCAGCACGCGCAGGAGGAAGGGGCGGCCTCGGTCCTGTTTTCCAGTCTTCCAGCCGGGCAGGGCGAACCCTTTCGGGCGCTCTGGGACGAATTTGAAGCGCGCAGCTCGCCGTCTGCCGTGTATGCCAGGGCACTCGACGTGCTCCAGCCGATGCTGCTGACCTGGGGTGAGGGCGGCCAGGGGTGCAGTGAACGCGGCCCCCACCTGACCGCCCGGCGTGTTCTGCACCTCAAGGAACCGGCGCTCAGCCCAGTCCCGAAGCCCAGTTCCGAAGCTCTGGGCCTACGTCCAGCAGCTGGTGGCGCAGGCCGAGGCTGCCGGACTGTTTCCGGGGAGCAACGTTGGTCGGCCCAACCCGAACCAGAGTGCCTGAACCTGGGCTACAGTAGGTCCTCCATGCTTCTGCTCGTCAGCAAACGCTACTCGGACGATTCCAGGCTGCTGATGGAAGCGGCCCGCATTCGCGGCTGGGAGGCGCTGCGCCTGCAATCAAGCTCGGTGCCCCCCGGCCTGCGTGCAGAAGAGTGCTGCGTCTATGCCGAAGGGTTTCTGGCCGAACACCTTGCCGCCCAGCTGGGCCTCGTGCTGGCCCGCCCGCCTCACGACGCCCTGGCCCGCATTGCTGAGCGCTACACGTCGCGCAAGATCCGGTTCTCGCTGGCGCGGGATTTTCGGCGGCCCGAACAGCCTGCCTTCATCAAGCCCGCCGATCAGAAACTCTTCGCGGCGGGTGTCTACGCGCCGGGTGAGCCGATTGCCGGGCTGGACGACCTTCATCCGGAAGACCCGATCCTGGTATCGGAAGTCGTGAATTTCGAGTGTGAATACCGATTTTTCGTGGCCCACGCGGAGGTCAGGACCGGGTCTGTGTACTGGCTGGACGAACAGGTGCCGCAGGTCGAGGCGGGCTATGAGGGCCAGGGCGATCCGTTCTGGTCTGAAGCCAGGGCCTTTGCACAGCAGGTCTGTGGGGCGCACGACTTTCTGCCTGTCAGTTACGTGGTGGATGTGGGCCGCCTGGATTCGGGCCGGTGGGCCGTGACCGAATTCAACCCGGTCTGGGCTTCCGGAATCTATGGCTGCTCGCCGCTGGCCGTGCTGGACTGCCTCGCCGCGTCACAGCATTGAGAGGGAAGAACGAAACGACCTAGCGCCGAAGGTTGAGGTCTGGAAGCGACAGGTTTCGCACTGCCGACTGTGCGCCCTGCCTACCAGAAATGCTTAGCCCACCGTTGACGCAGTTCAGGCGCGCGGAGGCCGGAAGGTTGGGCATATCCCGGACCTGTACCACCCTGTAGTCCTGCCTAGCGTCCCACACGCGCAGCGTCACGTTGCCGCCCACCAGATACCGCCCGCACTGCGCCACGTCACGGTCGATGCGGGCCGCGTTGGGCAGCCACTTTCTGAAGGTGTTGCCGGGGCCATAGAGCTGGATGCCCAGGCCGTTCGGCCCTTTCGGGTCCAGCTCAGACGTGGACGACCAGCGCACCAGCGCAGAGCCGCCCGGTGCGTGCAGCACCTGCGTCACCACGTAGCCGCTCTCCGGGTGACCCAGCGTGTTCGAGACAATGACTTTCCACTCTGCGTCTGACAGGCCCAGGCGCAGGCTGTAGGTCGGCGCGGCGAGGGTGAGAATGGTCAGCAGGAGGGCTTGCATGGTCGTACGGTACGCCCCGCTGCTGACGCCCGCCTGAGTGCCGCCGGGTCAACCGGCGCTGCTCACGCCTGACGGCCTTCCCGCCGTGCCAGCCACATCGCCAGCCCCAGCAGCAGCGCGCACACGGCGGCAATCAGCACGAACAGCCCGCGCGGCGCGGCGGCGAAGACGGCTCCGGCCAGGGCTGCGGCGGGCACCGAACACAGCAGCGCCAGGGTCTGCACCGCCGAGTACAGGTCAGCGGCCCCGGCGCTGGGCAGGCGGGCGAACAGCGCGGTTTCGCGGTAGGTCTGGGTCAGGAACGTGGCCCCGCCCAGCAGGCTGACCACCAGCAGCATGGCGCTCAGGTTTCCGACTGGAACCAGCAGCAGGGCCACGGCCCCGACCAGCCCCAGTGCGCGCGTGAGCACCAGCGTGCGGCCCACCGGCAGCTTTGCTAACCGGGGCAGCACCAGCGCGTACAGCAGCGCCGTGACCACCACGCCTGCTGGCGGCACGTAGGACAGGGCCTGGGCGCTGAAGCGCAGGCTGCGTTCCAGAAACAGGATCTGAAACAGGCCCAGCTGCTCCAGAAAGATGGTCAGCACGTAGAAGGCCGTGATGCCCAGCAGCCCGGGGTGCCGCCGCATGCCCGCCACCTCGGCCAGCGAGTGGCGCAGGCTCTGCAAGGCTCCCAGCTCCTTATGCTGCGCCCTGGCCGCCACGCCGCTGAGCGTTTCGGAGGTGATGGCGTTGCGCCACACGAACATCACGGTCATGCCGATGGCCCCGGCGAAATACAGCCCGCGCAGGGTGGGCGTCAGGCCCTGCCGGGCGATCACCAGCCCCACCAGCGGCGTCAGCAGCCCGCAGGTGGTCACGATCAGGTTCAGGATGCCGAACACCCGGGGCCGGTCTCTGGGACTCACGTCCTCGATGGTCAGCAGGCTCCACGACACTCCGACGACGCGGTTGGTGGCGTTGAGGGCGGCGGCCACGGCAAACGCCGCAAAGCTCTGGGCAACGGCCCACACCAGCATCGGCAGGGTCCACGACACGAGGTCGCCCCAGAGTGTGGTGCGTTTGCGCCCAAAGCGGTTGGTGACCGGCCCGGCCAGCGCCTGGAACACGAACGACAGCGCCAGGAACAGCGAGCCGAGCAGCCCGATCTGGGTGCTGCTCAGCCCTGCGCTGCTCATGTACAGCGGCGCGTAGTACAGCAGCGGCGTGGCGAAGATGCCCCATAGCGGCTCCATCAGAATCGAGTTGCGGGCGTTTCTGGGCAGGTCTCGCAGCGCCCTGAAACGAAGCCCCCGCTGCGGCAGAAGTGGGCTGCTCATCTTCTTCCCAATCGATTCCGTATCAGGCCCGGATGCCCCGTTCGCCGTGCAGGGTGCGCTCAACGGCCTCGCTCAGCTCGCGCTCGAAGCGGCCCAGGTGTTCGCGCAGCCGCAGCAGTTCGCGCTCCTCCAGGCTGGGCAGCCACAGCACGCTGCGCCCCAGCACCGCGAAGGTCACGCTCTCGTCAAGGCCCTCGGCCTCCTCTTCCTCCACTTCGTCATCATCGTCTGATTCCAGCGGATCGAGCAGCAGGATGCCGTAGTCGAGGCTCTGGTTCATCAGGTTCACGCCCATCAGCACGTCGCTCAGGGCCTCCTCGTCTACGTACAGATTCAGGTCGAGGTGAAGCCGGACCAGCACGCCGCCGTCCTCGGTGGCCTCGGCGTAGAGCGCCACGCTGGAGTCACCTTCCTTGACCAGCGCGCCGTCCTCAACGCTTTCCACGTCCAGTCCGTCACGGCGAAGCGCCGTCAGAATGCGCTGAAGTTCGTTCATGCAGCGAGTATAGAGTGCCCGGAGATGTGCCTGGCGTCCGCCCCCGTGCCACAATCTGAACATGACGACGGCGACAGGATGGGGCTGATGGTGACTGTAACGTGGTGACGGCAATCGTGCTGGTCCAGGCCCAGCGGGAGCGCATCGCCGAGACCGCCGCCGCGCTGGCGCAGGTGAAGTACGTGGCCGAGGTGTACAGCGTAACCGGCGAGTGGGACATCGCGCTGATCGTGCGGCTGCCCGAGTACACCTCCCTCGACGAGGTGGTGACCGGCAGCCTGCGCCAGATGGCGGGCATCGTGAAAACGCAGACCATGCTGGCCTTCCGCGCCTACAGCCCGGAACTGCTCGACCAGGGCTTCGGGGTGGGGGCAGGGGAGAAGTAGGTACCGCTCATGAATCAAACACAGGGAGGGCCATTCCTGTTCATGCTGGAATGGCCCTCCCCGTTTAAACCCTGGTTGTTACACTATCTCCTGGGTCCACCTGCGACCCGTGGTGTTCCTTCCTTTAACGGGTTCCGCTCACCGAGTCGCGGCGGGTGGTATCGGCCAGCACTACCGGGGTGGGCCGACGCCCGAACAGACCCGCCAGCCCGATCAGGCCCAGCAGCCCCCAGGGAAACTGCCGGGTGTCGGCCACGCCGTCGTTGTTGGTATCCACAGACTTGTTCGGGTCAACGGCGTTGTTGACCGCGTTGCCAGCGGTGGTGGCGGCAGCGCCCGTAGCGGCGGCGGCATTGTCTACAGCGTTTCCGGTGGCGGCAGCAGCGTTATTGGCAGCGGCCCCGGTTGCGGCGGCGGCGTTGTCTACAGCCGCGCCCGGGGTGGTGGTGTCGGTGCTCGTGGTGCTCTGCACCTGCACGTACGCTGGGCTGGGGGCGGCGGCAAAGGCGGGGGCGGCGGACAGGGCGGTCAGTGCCAGGGCGATCATCAGATTTCTGTTCATTTTGTTCTCCTTGTGGCATCTCTCGGTGCGCTTCAAAGAGTGTGAATGGTCTCCCGGATACACTGCTGTGCAACAGATAAACCGTGTTTTAGAACCTGTCAAGGCAGCCTTCAGGGACGCGCTGGATTTCTCACGCTCCCGCAACCTGTGACACAACGTGGCTTACAGCGCTATACGTTTTGCTGCATGGCCGCCAGCACGTTCTGCATGTGCTCGTCCAGCGGCACGCCCAGCTCCAGCGCGCCCTGTTCAACTTCCTCACGGTTCACACCCGCCGCGAAGGCCCTGTTTCCGAACTTTTTCTTCAGGCTGCTCAACTCCACGCCCTTCACGTCCTGATCCGGGCGCACCAGCGCCGACGCCTGCACCAGCCCGGTCAGCTCGTCCACGGCAAACAGCGTTTTGGCCAGTCTGGTTTCGCGCTTCACGCCGCTGTAGCTCGCGTGGCCCATGACGGCGCTCAGCACGTCTTCCGGCAGGTCAGTGTTGGCCCGCAGGTACGCTACGCCCCAGGCCGGGTGTTCGGCTGGGTGAAGCTCGTAGTCGAAGTCGTGCAGCAGCCCGGTCACGGCGTACAGTTCTTCGTCTTCCTGCCAGCCCTGTGCCGTCCAGTGACGGGCGTACCAGCGCATCGCCGTTTCCACGTTCAGCATGTGGCGTTGCAGAGACGGGCTGGGTGTGTGCTGGAGCATCAGGGCGTGGGCGTCGGCGCGGTTCACTCTGGCATTCTAGAGACGTGCAATCTATTCTGATAGCCCAGACCGCTCTCCAGGCCCGCCTCCTGCTCGACATGGGGTACAGCCCGGTGCTGGCAGTGGTCATGACGCAGCAGGCCAGTGCCAGCGAGGTGGCGCGGCAGACCGGAGTGCCGCTGAAACGGGTACACCACCGCCTGACGCGGCTGCTGGGGGCCGGGCTGATTGAGGTGAGCGCCGAGCAGAAACGTGGCGGGCGGGCCATCCGGCTGTACAGGGCGCTGGCCGCCGAATACACTGTCCCCTTTGAGCTGACTGACGCGGCCACGCTGGAGGAACTGATGGCCCGGATGTACCGTCCCTTCGTAGAGGCGCTGGTGCGCGGGCAAGCGACGGTGATTCAGGCGACGATGATTCAAGCGACGATGATTCAGGCGACGATGATTCAGCAGGAGCGGAGTGAGCTGAGACTCCGGCTGGACGCGGCACATCAATTGATGTACAACCTCGGCCCCCGACCAGACGAACTCTGGCAGGCTTACGGCACGGCTGGCACAGCGCTCCTGCTACCCCCAGACGCCCAGTATCTGCACGGCGAACTGAGGCGGCTGCGGGCGTGGGCCACCGAGCGCCACAGCACCTCGGACGACGCCCGCAGCTACCTGTTGGGTCTGATGTTCACGCCGGGAGAACTGGAGGAGTAAGTAGCCGCGCCGCGCCGCAGCAGCCCGCTCCAGAGCGCCGCTCCCAGCAGCGTGACCACGCCCGCCGCCGCGAAGATCATCGACACGCTCAGTCGGTCGGCCAGCGGCGCCAGGCCCAGCAGCGTGATCGGCATGCCTGCCGTGCCCACCATGTTCAGCAGGCTGCCCACCCGCCCAAAATACTCGGGGGCTACCCGCGTCTGGAAAATCACCCCGATGCTTACGTTGGTCGCGGCGTTGGCGAGGCCCAGCAGCACGGCCAGTGGATACATCGCCGCCGCGCTCCGGGTGAGGGCCAGGACCAGCACGCACACGCCCATGCCTGCCAGCCCGCCTACACTCAGGCGGTGAGGCGGTACGCGCTCACCCAGCCAGGCCAGTCCCAGGCTGCCCACGGCGAGGCCCGCCAGGATCAGGCCGAAAAAAAGGCCATAGCCTGCCGCGCCCGCGCCCAGTGCCAGCATTCGCTTGGGGAGCAGCATCTCCAGCGGCGCGAACGCGGCATTGATCAGCAGCGCGATCAGCGGCAGGCCCCACAGCACCGGGTTGCTGGCGGCATATCGCAGCCCGGCCCCGAACTCGGTCCAGAAGCCGGGTCGGGCCTTCGGAGTAGCTCTGGCCGGAAACCTGACCAGCAGCAGCAGCACAGCGAATACCGCGAAGGTGACGCCATCGAACACCAGCGCCGGGCCGCTGCCCACCCGTGAGATCAGCAGGCCGCCGCCCACCAGTCCCAGCAGATTCATGGTCTGCTGGCTGCCCTGGATCAGCCCGCCCGCCCGCTGAAGCTGAGAAGCTGGCACCAGTCGTGCGATCACGCCCATGCTGGCCGGGCCATAGAACGCCGCCACCAGCCCGCCCAGCAGCGCGAGTGCGTGCAGCGCCGCCAGCGGTACAGTGCCCCGCAGCGCCGCCAGCCCCACCCCCAGCTGCATCGCCGCCCGCAGCAGGTTACCCAGCACCAGCGGAGGCAGTGGTGGTAGGCGGTCTATCAGGGTGCCGAACAGCGGAGACAGCAGCGCGGGCAGCATGGTGAGGGCCAGATTGACGCCCATCGCGCCCGCACTGCCGGTCTGCCTGAGCACCAGAAAACTCAGGGCGATGCCGGCCAGCGCGCTGCCCAGGGCGCTCTGCGCGCTTCCCAGCCACCAGATCAGGAAATTGCGGTTCCAGAGTGGAGGCGCTGTAATCGTCATGCGTTCAGTTTCGAGGTGCGGCTACTCCCGGTGAAAGAAGTCGGGCGGAGTAGGCATGGTCTCCGTCGGGTGCAGGGCCATGGCACAGCTCGTTACGGCAGTCTGGTCATCATGGCATTCTGGCCGGGAACACAGGATCAGCATGCTCTGTGCTCTACAGCAGCTGCCTGCTCAGCCTGACGTTCACGCCGGAAGAACCGGCGGAACACTCGCCCGCTCGGCCCGCAGCAGCAGGCTCCACCCGGCGGCGCCCAGCAGCGTGACGCCGCCCGCCACCGCGAAGATCAGGGCAATGCTGACGTGGTCGGCCACCGGAGCCAGCGCCAGCAGCGTGAGTGGTTGCCCCGCCGTGCCCATCATGTTCAGCAGGCTGCCCACCCGCCCGTAATATTCGGGGGCCACGCGCCCCTGAAAGATCCCCATCACGCTGACGTTGCCCACTGCACCGAAGAACCCCAGCACCACGGCCAGGGCGTACATCGGGGTGGTGGTGTGGGTGGACGCCAGGGCCAGGATGCACAGGCCTATGCCGCACAGGCCGTACACGCTGCCCTGGCGTGCAGGCACCCTGTCGTTGAGCCAGGCCATGCCCAGGCTTCCGATCAGCATTCCGGCTTCGAGCAGGCCGAAAAACAGGCCGTAGCCCGCCGCCCCGGCCCCCAGTGCCAGCATCCGCTTGGGCAGCAGCAGTTCCATCGGCACCAGCGCGGCATTGACAAACAGCGCGACCAGCGGCAGGCCCCAGATCACCGGGCTGCTGGCGGCGTAGCGCAGCCCCTCGCCTAATTCGGCCCAGAACCCGCCCCGCACCTTTTTCGGTCCCCTGGCCGGAAAGCGCACCAGCGGCAGCAGCAGCGCGAACACCACGAAGGTCAGGCCGTCGAAAATGAGTGCTGCGCCGCTGCCCACCTTTGAGATCAGCAGCCCGCCGCCCACCAGACCCAGCAGCGTCATGGCCTGGCCGCTGCCCTGGATCAGCCCGATGGCCCGCTGGCGCTGCGAGGTCGGCACCAAGCGCGCGGTGACGCCCATCACGGCCACCGTGTAAAAGGCCGCCGCCAGGCCCCCCAGCAGCGCCAGTACGTTCAGCGCCGCTATGGGCACCGTGCCGTTCAGCACCGCGAACCCCACGCCCAGCTGCACTGCGGCGCGCAGCAGGTTGCTGAAGAGCAGCGGCGGCAGGATCGGCAGGCGGTCGATCAGCGTGCCGAATAGCGGCGCGAGCAGCGCTGGCAGCAGGGTCAGGGCCAGCGTGACGCCCATCGCGCCCGCACTGCCGGTCTGTCTGAGCACCAGAAAACTCAGGGCGATGCCGGCCAGCGCGCTGCCCAGGGCGCTCTGCGCGCTTCCCAGCCACCAGATCAGGAAATTGCGATTCCAGAGCGTGCCCTCGGCGGGGCGTTCGGGTCGGGTCATGCCGAGAGTATCGGGGATGGCCGCTCCAAACACGAGGGGTCTTCACAGGCAGCCCCCGCTTCCGGTCAGGAGCGGGGGCAGAAGATGCAGAGCGGACATGGCCGCGTAGGTCGGCCCGTCTTCAGTCGGCGGCGGCACCAGCCGGGAAGGCGTTCGCCATCTGGCCCGCCGTCTGACCTGTCGCCTGGTTCGCCGCCAGGTCTTCCTCGGTTTTCTCACGGGCGATGGCCAGAATGAACAGACCCACACCCACCTTCGCCAGCAGATCGGCGGCGCTGTTGGCCACCTGAAGGGCGCTGAAGATGCCGGCGCTCTTCAGGCCCAGCAGCGGAATGCAGTACACCAGCGGGTAGAAGCTCCAGGAAAAGAGCAGCACCAGCCGCAGGGTGGAAAACAGTTCGCGCACCCGGTCAGACTCGAACAGCAGCACCTGTCCCATCTCGGTCCAGAGCACGTACAGGATGTAGAAGAACGGCACCATCGAGAGCGCGCCCCAGACGGCCCGGCCCAGCAGGTTGCCGGTCTGCTGCTCACCCACGAAGCCCAGCACGATCATCAGCAGGGCGGCCACCACCATGCGGGTCACCAGCGAGGCGCTCTTCTTGCGGCCCAGGTCGAGCACCAGCATCACGGCGGCCAGCAGCAGCGGCACGGTGCCCATCCAGTCGGCGTAGCGGTAGGTGTAGCTGAACACCGCGCCGGTGGGCACGTACTGGCTGCCCTGCTGGGCAAAAGCGGCAATCCAGCTCTGGTAGATGCGGAAGTAGTGGTAGGCCGCCATGCCCGTGACCGCCGCCATCATGGCCACGCTGATGCTGTAGTTCTGGGCCACGTTGCGCCGCAGCAGCATGAACAGCAGGCTGGAGCCGCCGAGGACGGCAATCGAGAGGTTGAGCACGTTCAGGACGAGTTCGTATTGGGACGGGGAGAGTGCGGTGAGGGTATTCATAGGGACTCCTGTAGACGGTGCTGATGCAGGCGGTGCTGATATGGCCGGTGCTGACGTGGAGGGGAACGGTCAGTAAAGTTGTTCACGAAATTTCTGCCCGGCACCCTTTCCGGCCACGCGGTCGATCTGGAGTCCCAGCGACTCCAGCAGCTTGGCGCCGTGTTCGTGGCCGTATTTGTTTTGCATCAGGCCCAGCAGCCGCACCGAGGTCGCGCCCATGTGGGCGTGTACGGTGGTCTGAAACAGGGTCCAGATGGCCGAATCGTCCGGCGGGCCGGGCGGCTGCAAAGCGGGCGGCGCCGGGGGTGACGCCTGGAGCTGTGATGCCTGGACTGCCGACAGGGACGCTGCCGCTGCGGGCCGGGCGGCGGGCTGGAGGGCTGGCCCGGCAGGGGGCTGCATCCCGGTGGCCTGAATCCCGACGAAGCTCGACGGCGTGACCTCCAGCGGCTGCGGAACACTGAGTGCGGGCAGGGTGCGTTCCTCCCAGAGCAGCTGCACCACGGCCCCGAGCGGCCCGGCCCCGGGCACCTCCTGGCTGGCCCGGACGGCACCCTGGACAAACTGCCAGACCCCGAGGCCGCTGTTGACCCTGGCCGCCACCATGCCGGTGAACCTGTAGGCGGTGAGCTGGGTCAGCCGTTCGTTGAGGCCCCAGCTCTCGCCGTAGCCCAGGTCGGTCTGGCGTCCGTCGATGGCCGCAAACACCAGCGTGGCGACCACCGGGCTGAGCGCGAACAGCCGCAGCGTGAGATTGGAACCCTGCATATAAAAGTAGTCCAGGGCGGCCTGACCGCTGCGTGGGCCGTGCTGGGCGTGAACGGCGCAGCCCGCCTGGAACACCAGGTAGCCCGGCTCACCGCCCTGAAATTCCAGTTTGATCAGGACGTGCTGTTCCATGAAGGCCAGCCGGGTGAGCACCGTCGAGAACAGGTCGCCCGGATAGGTGACGGTGTCGTGCGGGCCGGAAAGCGCCGCAAGAAGAGAATCGGTGATCGAGGCCTGTGTGGGAAGAATCATTCCTTATCATGTCCTCCTTGGGTAAGCTGAGAGAACGAAAAACTTTGAAGACCGAATAGATACTGTATGTTGCAAACAAAGGCGTGACCGGCGCTACGTGACGCCGTATACGCCATGAGAAAAAATCAATATCAGCGTTGGACTGAAGTTTTTGTGTCTGTTCAGCTTTGGAGTCGTAATGTTTCTATCCAGTCTCTGCTGTAATACGCACATTTTCAGAGGCGTGAACAGAGACAGTCCTGCAAAGGCCATCCCAACTTGCAAAGGCCATCCCAAAAATCTTGTTTTCAATGTCAGAGCGTCCGGAATGCCCGGCCACTTCCATTTCCTGCCTGGCTACACGGTAGCCTAATGAATCCCACACATTCCTTACGAAACGAGGCCGCGCTGGCACGTCATTCCTTACGAAACGAGGTCGCCGGGCGTTTCGTATGACCAGTCAAAAGCTGTGCTGGACGGTGAGACCTCTGATCTGACCTCTTTTTGTAATACGGATTACGAATGCCCCATTCCGTTCTGCCCAAGCGGCGAAGCGTGCTCATGCGCACTGTTCTCGCCAAGAAGGAGCGGGAGCAGGAACACATGGGAACACATACGTCCCCTGCGGTGTGCAGGGAGACTCGGCGCTTTGCAGGTGTTACGCAATCCGTATAAGCCCGGCAGAGCAGTCGGGGCCGGTCAGGTCAGATCCGCAACCTGCGCGGGATTCGCTGCCGAAATCCGTATTACTCCCACTCGATGGTGGCGGGCGGCTTGCCGGTGATGTCGTACACCACCCGGTTGATCTCGTGCACCTGATTCACGATGCGGCTGCTCATGGTCGCCAGGAAGTCGTAGGGCAGCCGCGCCCACTCGGCGGTCATGTAGTCGTCGGTGGACACCGCCCGCAGCGCGCAGGTATAGCTGTAGGTGCGCTCGTCGCCCATCACGCCCACGCTGCGGATGGGGGTCAGCACCGCCAGCGCCTGCGAGCAGCTGTCATACAGCCCAAACTCTCGCAGGCCCGAGATGAAGACGTCGTCCACGCGCTGCAAGATGTCCAGCTTCTCCGGCGTCACCTCGCCCAGAATGCGGATGGCGAGGCCGGGGCCGGGAAACGGGTGACGCATCCGGATGTGGTCCGGCAGGCCCAGCAGCGCGGCGATCTGGCGTACCTCGTCCTTGAAGAGTGTGCGGAACGGTTCGACCAATCTGAAGGCCAGATCGCTGGGCAGGCCGCCGACGTTGTGGTGGCTCTTGATGTTGGCCGCGCCCTCGCCGCCGGAACTCTCGATCACGTCTGGATACAGCGTGCCCTGCGCCAGAAAGTCGAATGGGCCGTATTCGCGCGCCTCATGCTCGAAGGCCCGGATGAACTCGCGCCCGATGATCTTGCGCTTCTCCTCCGGATCGCTCACGCCCGCCAGGGCATCCAGAAAGCGCCCCTGTGCGTCCACGGTCACCAGATGCACGCCCAGCGGCGTCAGGGCCGCCACCACCTGCTCGCGCTCGCCCAGCCGCAGCAGCCCGTGGTCGATGAACACAGCCGTCAGCCTGTCGCCCACCGCGCGGGCCAGCAGCAGCGCCAGCGTGGAGCTGTCCACCCCGCCCGAGATGCCCAGCAGCACCCTGCCGCCGCCCACCTGCGTCTGAACGTCCGCGATCAACTCCTCGGCGATGTGTGCGGCGGTCCAGTCCAGCGGGACAGCGCAGATGTTCAGGAAGTTCAGCAGCAGCGCTCCGCCCTTGGGTGTGTGCACTACCTCGGGGTGAAACTGCACGCCGTAGCGCCTCGCCCGGGCGTTCTCGATGGCGGTCACGGGCGTGTCCCCGGTCTCGGCCACCACCTCGTAGCCCTCCGGCAGTCTTGTCACGCTGTCGGAATGGCTCATCCAGGCCACGAACTCGCCCGAGATGCCCGTGAACAGCTGCCCGCCGTAGCGCGTCAGGTCGGCCTTGCCGTACTCGCGCCTGCCCGCCCGCTGCACCTCGCCGCCCGAGTGCTGCGCCAGAAACTGCATGCCGTAGCAGACGCCCAGTATGGGCAGGTCGAGGTCCAGCACGCCCGCTGAGGGCCTTGGTGCCTGTTCGTCGTACACGCTGCTGGGGCCGCCCGACAGCACGATGCCCAGCGGGTTCTCCTGCTGGACGCGCTCCAGCGTGGCGTTGCCGGGCAGGATGACGCTGTACGCGCCGAGTTCACGCAACCGGCGGGCGATCAGCCGGGTGTACTGGCTGCCGAAATCTAGGATGACCACACTCACGCCCCGCATTGTAGCCACCTGATCGGGTCCGGCGGGGCGCGGCGTGCCCGGCCCCTGAACCTGCCCAGCCCCTGATCCCGCTCGTGGCCGCACTGAAACCAGCGTTCCAGACCTGTCCCGACTGACACCCAGCGCCCATTCAGCCGCGCCCAGCCGCTCTAGCCTGGGCCGTGGCAAAGAAACACCGCCAGCCCTCGGCACCTCAGGACGTCTACGTAGATCTGCTGCTCATGCCCGGAACAAAGGTGCTGTTCTGGGCGGTGGGCGAATGCCCGTTCTGCGGCGCGAAGCATTACCACGCGGCAGGAACCGAGCGTGACGACCCCGGCGAGCGGCTGGGCGAGGTCCAGGCCGGG
>JANXWI010000003.1 GCA_025351205.1 Deinococcus sp. | reverse complement strand
CGTGATCTACGTGCCGCGCAGCCACGAGATGGTCAGCCCCGTCGTGAACGTGGTGGCGCTGCAACTGCTGGGCTATTTCACGGCCAGCCATCTGGGCCGGGACGTGGACAAACCCCGCAACCTCGCCAAGAGCGTGACCGTCGAGTAGGACTCGCCCCTCGACTCTGCGTGTTCAGACGCCGTTTCAAGCGTACATGGCGGGCTTTGGATGCCGATGAACATATGCCTCGGACATGAGAGAATCGGCCCCAGTACTTCACGGCGCGCCGCGCAGTTTTCATACGGATTCCGCTCAATTCCCGCACCGTCGGAAAAACGGGCAGGCCCCAACTGGGGGTCCGTTCTGCCCAAGCGGCGAAGCGTGCCCAGGCGCGCTGTTCTCGCCAGGAAGAAGCGCCGCCTGCGCGTCCATACCGCACAAGAGCGTACCTTCTCCTGCTCCCGTTCCTGGTTAAAACGGCACCTGTCGGGCCTCACCGCTTGGTCGGATTGAACCCGTATTTCATACAGGATTCAAGTCGGAGTCCGTATCAGTGCAGACGCCTCCATCCGGGACCCAGGAGAGACCATCTCCTCTCTTCCGCCGGATCGCCAACCTACGACAGAACCGGGGGAGCCGGTATCGCGGCTTCCCCGGTCCCTCTCACGACGTGAGTTCGCCGCAGCTTACTCGCAGCTTTCGCGCAGGTAGCCGCTCATGGTCGCGCCCTTCAGCCCCAGGTCTTTCTTGATGGCGTTGACGCCACCTGCCAGAAAGCCGGTGCAGTTCAGGGCCACCGACTTGCGGTACTCCACGTTCAGCGCCAGTTTTCCGCGCCTGGTGTACTCGGCGAGCGGACCGCACTCCGCGTACTCCTGACACTGCTCGTTCAGGATGCCGTCAAACTTCTCGACCATCATCTTGCCCGTGCGGTCGGACTGCAAAATCTTATCTGGCCCGTTTTTCTGAAACACCGCCAGCCCGTTCTCGTGTGCCCGGTCGGCGATCCAGCCGTTGAAATCGAGCTGCTGCTGCGTGGTGATGCGACCACCGGGGACATTCTCGTCGTTCTGGAGGTTGTCTGGTTCGAGGGCGTCGAAGCCTTTGGTCTTACACATCTGCATCCGATTGATCAGGATTTTTGCGAGTACCGAGTTGGGTTTAAACACGTCAGTGACGTCGAGGAAAGACTCGTCGGGCCAGTTCGGGTCCTGGCCGATTTTCAGGTAGCTGGGATACTGGGCCGAATCGGGACGCCAGGGTTCATAACTTCCGGCGTTGATGTAGCAGACGGTATAGACGCCCTTGCTCCTGAGTTCCGCCACCTTGGTCGCCGAAGTGGTGAACCCGTCGAGGTCCATCAGGGTCACGCCGGCAGGAACCAGAACCGCGCCGTCGGAGGAGGCACCGATCTGCCAGTCCCAGGCCACCCTGCCGTTCGGAGGCAAGTTCACACTCTGGACGGAGGGAGCCGTCACCGGAGGCGGCAGCGGCGGACGCTTGCGCCGGGCCAGCGCCTGGAAGGTATTCCCCGCCGAGCCAGAGCTGGCAACGGGCTGATCCGGAAAGACTGCCCCGGTGCCGACATAAGCGGTCCCGGAGGAACACGCTGCCAGCCCGCACGACAGCGCCACGATGCCACACATCCATTTTCTCATATTCAGCCTCATGTTTATCGTTCAGCACCGACCCACATCGGCAATGGCCAGATGTAGGGCGCACCGACCAGGGCGGCCTGCTTCATGAAGGAGTGGCTTTCCTGCGACGCCGCTGACTCTAGCTTCCGCCTTTGTGAGTGACATGACCCTTCTCTGAGTGAGAATACCGTGAGCTTTGGCCGTCACGCAGCCGAAAACAAAAATGCCAGAAGTCGCGCTCACCCTTGGGGCCGCAAGGAACCCATCCACCCATGCCCATGCCCGCGCTCAGCCCAGACCAACTTCGGGAGCTTGAGACTCTGTACCGGACGTGCGAGGACGCGCGCGTGCGGATCAGGGCGTTGATCGTGCTGCTGGCCGCCGAACAGCGCCTCGGTGTCGGAGAAATCTCGCGTCTGCTCAGGTATCACGAACACACGGTGCGGCGGTGGCTGGCCCGCTACGTCGCCCAGGGTACTCCGGGTCTGAACGACGCACCCAAACCGGGAGCGCCATCGAAGGTGACCGAGACGTACCGTCAGGAACTCGGGCGGCTACGCGGTCAGCGGCCAGCCGACCTGGGGCTGGCCTTTCAGACCTGGACAGCGCCGAGGCTGGCCGAACACCTGCATCTCAAAACTGGCCTCCGCGTGAGCCTGTCGAGCATGTACCGCCTGCTCAGGAAACAGCCGCCAGGGGGCGCGCCATCTGCCCCGGTGGTCGCCCCCACCCTTCCGGTCACGTGCATCACTCCTGACACGGATTCAGATTGACAAAATTCATAAATCTCATATAAATAATAGTTCACATTATTTTTCTCATCATTTGCGGTACCTGCTGTTCGCACACCGACACAGGCCTGTGAAGGCCATACAGGACGCATTGAAGAACATCCGGCAAGGCGTGTTGGGCGGTCGGAACGGGCCTTGATGGGCCAGCGCCACTTCAGAGACTGTTTCAGAGACCGCTTCAGAGACTGTTTCAGACACCGGGGTCGGACGAGATGATCTGGGACAGCGGGTGGCTGAGCACCTGGGCCATGCGCGCCAGGACCTCCTGGTCGTCGGACGTGAATCCGGAGGCGCCGGCTTCCGTGTTGGCCTTCCGTGTGACCACCAGCCAGGCGTCGGGCGGACCGCCCTGTCTGCCGACGCCCTGCGACATCACCTGGGCGTCTCCGGTGAACTGAATGACCGGATGAACGCCGCGCTCCGAGGGTTCTGTGTCGCCCAGCATGGTGAGCACCACGCGCAACACCTCCACCGGCCAGTCCGGAGCAAGCCGCCGCTGAAAACCGGGAAGCTGGCCGAGGTCCGCCCGGCGAATCAGCGCCACGTGCGTGCCGGGCAGGGCCGCCGTGATCAGGCGTTCAGTGGCGCTGGCGACTGCTGCCCACCCACGCGGCTGCTCTGCGGCGGCTGCGGCGGCGGTCAGCAGGTCGAACGTCAGCTGCCCGCGCCCGAGTTCTCTGGCCAGGGCCGTCAGGTCGGGCGGCTGCCAGGAAGTCAGGGCGGGCGGCAGGTCACCGTACAGCAGCCGACGGGGACACTCGGCTGGCCCCCCGATCTGGCGGGACACGTGAGACTCCGAGTTGCGAATCTGATCGGCCAGCCTGACGGTGTCACCGGTGGGGATATCGCCGATCTCACGCTCAAGGTAGGAGCGGTAAAGGCGGTAATGGCTGACAGCGTCGTCACTCCGGCCCAGGGTACACAGGCAGGTCATCAGGGTCTGGTGGTGGGTTTCACCGACCAGCGGGTCGGAGGCCAGCCCAGTCGCCAGATGACGCACGGCTGAATGGCATTCGATGGCCCCGCAGTGTATTCGCGCCAGTTCGAGGGTGGCCTGCACGTAAGCGGCGCGCAACATGATCCGGGTTTCGTCGGCCCAGTCGTGGAGCTGCTCGGGAAGGTAGTCTCCGCCGTAGAGGGTGATGGCCTCGGACAGCCGTTTCACACGTTCGTCCCTGGTCGCCGCAGCGCGGGCCATCGAGAGCGTGTTCTGAAACTGTGCATAATCTGAACATTCCAGATACTCGGCAGACAACGAGTACCGGCCATTGTGTTCAATAACCACCGATTTATCTTCCAGAGCCTGCCGCAGTCGGTGCAGCGTCACCTTGAAATTCCCCGTCGTCTCCCTGACCTCCGTGCCCCCCCAGAGCTTTTCGACCAGGTCGAATTTTGTCGCTCCCCGTGGACTCAGGAGCAAAACCGAAAACAGGTCGTGGGTTGCCCGCGAGGGCCAGTGAACCACATGGCCGCCGAGCAGCACCAGGTCCTGACCGAGCGTCTTGACCACCAGTTGCCGGGTTTTCCCAGTCATCGTCCCTCCAGGCTTTGTTCTCCCAATCACCAGATCTCAGTCACACGCTCACAGTCACTGGGCCACGCGTCACCGTGGCTGATGTGCATCCATGGCTGTTTTTGGATAAACCGGGCAACGTTGTGAAACGTATTCATCCTCCGGTGCGAGGAGGGGCTGACAGAACTCTCTGACGGCACCTGTCTGACAGCACCTGTCTGAGCCGGTGCAGCAGCCCATACTGGTGTGGCGAGCCTGCGACCTGGCGCGTCTCCGTGCGATCAGTGGGGGGGTGGACTCGGCGCAATCGGCTGGAAAGCCGGGGGAACGTGGAAAGGTTAACATCGGGAGCGTAAATCAGCCGTAACATCCCAGAGTTACGCCCAGGGGAGGGAAGCCGGTCCATTCCGGCGACCACGAGTCGTCGGCACTCGGCGGTCTGCGTGCATATGGCCTTTCTCCGAGTCGGCATTCTCCTGCCCAACATTCCCTGCTGAGCACGCTGCCTCGCGCCCGCGCTGGCGCTCTGTTTAAGTTTAAGCTAGGGTGTGGCATGACCATTACCGTCGTCATGACTGAGGGAAAAACTCTGCATATCCAAGACGCAACCCAGAAACAGGCAGAAAGATTACGTGTTCTTCTCGACGCGGGAGTAGGGGGCTTTGAATTTCTAGTCGATGGCATATCGTATGTCATCAACTGCTCGAATGTAGTCTACATCGAGGTTATTTCGAGTTAAAGTGCCGTGTAAGACCGGGAAAAGCTTGGCCAGCTGCGCTCTCAGAGGCTGAACAGAGAGGCGATATAGCCAAACGTCTCCCCATCACAGTGTAACCCGTCGCGCTGTTGTCCACCATTCGCATCGCCGGGCAAAACAACTCTTTTCAGGGTTGTTTTAACCGATAGTGACCTGGAATCGTAACCGACAGGCCTGACATGAGGGGCGTCCGAGGCGTATCCCCGGACGTATGAAGACGTATGAAATTGCCCTTGCTCGACAGTTTCCGCTGCCTCAACCCTGTCTGTCCAGCCGTTGGCCAGCCGTGTCTCGGGAATAGCCGTCACCGCAAGTGGCGGGTGACGAGACGCGCTCCAAAAGCATGGTGGAGCATGTGAGGCGCGGAAACAGCTTCAAGGCAACCGCTGAGCTGACCTTCTTGGGCAGAACAGACCCGCTTCTTGGTCAGGACAGCGCCCATGTGGACGCTTGACCGCTTGAGCACGTCTGCCCGCTCCACCCACCGCTCCACCATCGCCAGTCTGACGCGCATTACCAGTGAACACGCCGCGCGTGTTCACGACCACCTGGCCCAGGACCTTCACGTAACCAGCCTGGAGGCCGATGGGCGGCACGGTTTCATGGGGCGCAAGAATCTCCCGTGCTGGGAGGCGACGGTCATTGACCTTAAAGCATTTGTCAAAAAGGCTTTCTCTTTTTGACCGATCAACGGGAGTGAATTTAGTCGGGCCAATTCTTCCGGCGTCAGGTTTTTGGCTCACTGGGGCCGCTGGGCCAGCACCTGTGAGGCGGACTTGGGGGTGCCCCGCTCGGTCTTAACCGTGGCCTCTGCGACTGCGGGCGCGTTGTTGCCCCAGCTGACGCGAATGTGGGTGATGACGGCGGAGATTTCCGCGTCCGTCAGGCTGGCGGCCCAGGCGGGCATGACGCCGTTGTACACCTGTCCGTTGGCGTTGATCTGGCCCTGGAGGCCATACAGCAGCACATTGGACAGGTACTTGTCGTCGCCCAGAACCGCCTTGTTGCCCGCCAGTGCCGGAAAAGCCCCGGCCACGCCTGCGCCCTGTGCACCGTGACACGACACGCAGTTGGCGGTGTAAACCTGAGCACCGTTGGCCGACGCCTGCACGGGCGTGCCCTGGGGGGCGGGGGCCGTTGCCTGTGGGCCAGGAGCAGCCGACGCTCCAGCCGCGCTTGCCGCTGGGGCCTGTGTTGCTGGGGCCTGTGTTGCTGGGGCCTGGGCTGCCGGGGCTGTTCCCGAACCCTGGGGCGGGGCTGCCTGGGCCGTGCCCGAGGGGACCGCCGCCGCTGGAGCAGCCGGGGTGGTCATCGGGGGTGACGTGCTCGGCAGGGTGCTGCTTCCGGTGCCGGACATGGTGCTGTTGTTCTGCACCATGCCCTGGTTGGCCGTGTTCTGGGTTCCCTCCGTCCGGGTGGGTGGCGCGGTACCGCGCCCGCTCAGCCCGAGGACGCCGACAATACCGCCCAGGGTCAACAGCGGAAAGAGAAACCCCCAGAGGGTCGCGGTACGTTGTTCGGAGTTCATACCCGGATTCTGGGCTGGCTGGCGCGCCTGCGCCCCCGATTCTCCTTAAATGCCGTTCACGCTCGCCGTGTTTCAACCGGAGTGTGTTCAGGCGGTCTCGCCGCCCGGCGTTGCAGATATTACAGATTCACCAGCCCTCAGCGGACGGGCGAACGGCCCACCGCCCATATGAAGGCGGGCCACGACAAATCCCTTCAGTGAACCCGTCATGTGAAAATATAAACTCAGTTGGATGAATATCCCATGAATAAAGACCAAGTGAATCCAGCTGTCAGGCTTTCTAAATTCTAAATCAGTGCAATCTTTCGTCCAAACTTTTATGCTGGCAACATACTCGTGTTTCAGACGTGAAGCCCGCCCCCATGCTGAACGAACGTTGTGAATGTCTGTTTTGAAGTCCAATTAAGAAAGTCAGTGATAGGAGGAAGGTGTGAAGAGATGCAAAAACATCAAAGCCAGTGCGTTCAGGATTGCAGAGGACGACCTGAGACTCACAGAGTCCGAAAATGAGTGAGATTCAACCCGAACTCCAGGCGCTGATCTGCATCGCCCACCTGCGCTGGAAGTTTGTGTTTCAGCGGCCTCAGCATCTCATGACGCGCGCTGCCCGGCAGTACCGGACGTTCTACATCGAGGAACCCGTCTTCTATACAGACAGCACCGGCACAGGCAGCATCGGAACAGACAACATCGGCACAGGCAGTATCAGCACGGAGAACACCGACCGCCTGGAGCGCTTTGCCGACCCCAGTGGCGTGGTGGTCTGCACCCCGCACATTCTGGCCGGGCTGAGCGCCCAGGAGTCGCAGGCCCGCACCGCCCGGCTGGTCGCGGACCTGCTGCGCCAGGAAGGGCTGGAACGCTACGCCCTGTGGGTCTATACCCCGATGGAGTGGCCGGTGGTGAGGGGCCTGAGTCCGGCCCTGACGGTCTACGACTGTATGGACGAGCTGTCGGGCTTCCGGCACGCGCCGCCGCAACTGCGGGAACGCGAGCAGCAGCTTTTTGCCCGGGCCGACCTGGTGTTTACCGGCGGGCAGAGGTTGTGGGAAGCCAAGCGGCTGCAACACGAGTTTGCCTACGCCTTCCCTTCGAGCGTGGACGTGCCGCATTTCGAGCGGGCCAGGGCTGCCCAGGACGACCCGGCAGACCAGGCGGGCATTCCGTTTCCCCGGCTGGGATTTTACGGCGTACTGGACGAGCGTTTCGACGCGGCCCTGGTGTCCGGCCTCGCGCGGCGGCGCCCGGAGTGGTCGGTGGTGCTGCTCGGCCCGGTGGTCAAGGTCAGCCCGGATGAGCTGCCGCAGGAGAGCAACGTGTTCTACCTGGGGCAGAAGACCTACGAGCAGCTTCCCGGCTACCTGAGCCACTGGGACGCCGCGCTGCTGCCGTTTGCGCGCAACGCGGCCACCGAATTTATTTCTCCGACCAAGACGCCCGAGTACCTGGCGGCGGGCGTGCCGGTGGTGTCCACGGCCATTCACGACGTGGTGCGGCCCTACGGTGAGCTGGACCTGCTGCGGGTGGCCGACGACGCCGCAGGCTTCGAGGCGGCCATTGACGAGCTGCTTGCAGAGCGGGGCAGCGAGGCCGAGCAGGACCGGCAGGCGCGCGCCGACCTGTACCTGAGCACGCTGTCGTGGGACCGGACCTGGGACGGCATGCAGGCCAGGATGCAAGAGGCGCTGGACCGCATGCGGCTGACGGAGCAGGACCACACAGCAAGGCAGAACCACACACAGGGAGTCGCAGATGACTGATCAGATGAGGGTACAGGACAAGGCAAAGGGGCAAAACGCAGGCAACGGCGAAGCCAGGAAGGCCGGTCAGCAGGCGGGCGAGACCCTGCCCGGCTACGACTACCTGATCGTCGGCGCGGGATTCGCCGGGGCGGTGCTGGCCGAGCGTCTGGCCCATCTGGGCCGCCGGGTGCTGATCGTGGACAGGCGGCCCCACATCGGCGGCAACGCCTACGACCGCTACG
>JANXWI010000021.1 GCA_025351205.1 Deinococcus sp. | reverse complement strand
CCCTGGTTGCGAACCACCCTGAACGGCTCGGAGTTGGTGGTCAGGCCCATGTCGCGCATCACGCGGGTCCAGAAGCGGCTGTACAGCAGGTGCAGAATGGCGTGCTCGATGCCGCCGGTGTACAGGTCCACGGGCATCATGCGTTTGTTGGCTTCCACGTCCACCGCTGCCGTGTCCAGGTGCGGGTTCAGGAAGCGGTAGATGTACCATGACGAATCCACGAAGGTATCCATCGTGTCGGTGTCGCGCTCGGCGGGGCCGCCGCAGACCGGGCAGGTGGCCGACTTGAACGCCTCGTCGGTCTTCAGCGGACTCTGGCCTGCGGGCGTGAAGGTGGCGTGCCCTGGCAGGCGCACGGGCAACTGGTCGTCTGGAACGGCCTGTGCGCCGTGTTCCGGGCAGTACACGATGGGGATCGGCGTGCCCCAGAAGCGCTGGCGGCTGATCAGCCAGTCGCGCAGGCGGTAGGTGGTTTTGGCACGGGCGACGCCGCGCTCGCTCAGCCTAGCGGTCACGGCCTCGATGCTGGCTTTGCCACCCGGCAGCCCGTCGAACTCGCCGCTGTTGACCAGGACGCCCTCGCCGGTATACGCCTCGGCGGCGTCCTCGCCCATCGGCTCGCCGCCTTCAGGCCGGATGACCTCCACGATGCCCAATCCAAATTTGCGGGCGAACTCGAAGTCACGTCCGTCGTGCGCGGGCACGGCCATGATGCTGCCCGTTCCATACGTCACCAGCACGTAATCGGCAATCCAGATGGGCAGCTGGTGCCCGGTGATCGGGTGCGTGGCGTAGCTGCCGGTGAACACGCCGGTCTTCTCGGTGGCCGACTGGCGATCCACATCCGTCTTGCCGCCCGCCAGTTCGGTGTACGCGGTCACGTCGGCCAGTTGCTCCGGCGTGGTCAGCTCGGCCACCTTCCTGTGCTCCGGGGCCAGCACCAGAAAGGTCGCGCCCATGATGGTGTCGGGCCTCGTGGTGAACACCGTCTCCACGCCCGCCGGGGTGTCGAAATCGATTTCTGCGCCCACCGACTTGCCGATCCAGTTGGTCTGCATCAGCCGCACGCGCTCGGGCATGTCGATGCCTGAAAAGTCCAGCAGCTCGTCGGCGTACTGGGTGATCTTCATGTACCACTGGCTCAGCTCGCGCCGCTCGACCGCCGCGCCGCAGCGCTCGCAGTGGCCGCCCACCACCTGCTCGTTCGCCAGCACCGTCTGATCGTTAGGGCACCAGTTGACCAGCCCGCCGCGCTTGTAGACCAGGCCCTTTTCAAACATCTGCGTGAAGAACCACTGATTCCAGCGGTAATACTCCGGGTCGCAGGTGTTGAAGCGGCGGCTCCAGTCGATCATGGTGCCCATGCGCTGAAACTGCCCGGTCATGTCGGCGATGTTCTGGTAGGTCCAACCCCTCGGGTCCAGGCCGCGCTTGATGGCGGCGTTCTCAGCGGGCAGCCCGAAGGCGTCGAAGCCCATCGGAAACAGCACGTTGTGGCCGTTCATCCGCATCCAGCGGGCGCGGGCGTCGGGGGCCACGTAGGCGTACCAGTGGCCCATGTGCAAATTTCCGCTGGGGTACGGGAACATGGTCAGCGCGTAGTGGGCGGGCTTGCTGGCGTCTTCCTGGAAGGTGTACAGCCCCGCCGCCTCCCATTTGTCCTGCCAGGCCACCTCGAAGGCTGCTGGGTTGTAGCGGGTGCTCTTCTCTTCTTCGATCTGGATCGGCTGGATATCGGTGTCGGTCATGGGAAAACTCCTGTGGTGGATGCAAAAAAAGGCCCCGGCAGGCAACCGGGGACGGGGCGAACGGGCCAGATTGGCTAGTCGCGGCGTCCGTGGCTGGCAAGCGCAGAGCGGATCATGGACACAGTGTAGAGAGTGGGGGGAGGCGGGTCAAACCTTGGGCGTGTGGCGTGTGGCATGTGGCCTGTAGAAACAGCCACAGGAGGGTCGGCTCAATCTGGTGACCCTGGCTTTTCCCACACGCTACGAGCCACAAGCTACGCGCCTCCCCTCCGAAACCACTCCGCCGCGTAATCCACCAATCCCCGCACCGGCATCAGCCGCGACACCGCCGAGCCGATGTGCCCCACCTTCACGGCTCCACTGGCCTCGAAGGCTGCCTTGACGGGCGGAAAGCTGTCGTCGTCGTAGTTGAGATCGTTGAAGACCTTCCAGACGCGCTCGCCGTTCTCGACAATGGGCGCGCCCTGCGTCACCCGTCCGCGCGTGCCGCTGCGGTGTTCGGCCAGATGCAGGCAGGAATTGCGGTCAGTGCCCAGTTGCAGCACATAC
>JANXWI010000009.1 GCA_025351205.1 Deinococcus sp. | reverse complement strand
CGAAGGATGGCCTGGGGACTGCGGAGCCCCGTGCGTACAAAGGTTTCGAGCGTTGCCCGCTCGTCCGGCGTGAGCTGAACCAGATGCTTTTTCATACCCCAGAATACAGATGGTTCCCTTATCAAATCGGTTGACGGTGTACTAGATCATGCCGCTGGTCTCTATTTCGACAGGTAAGGCACGTTCTGAACGGAGACCTGAAACGAGGTCAGCGCCGCGCCGCCCGCCAGCAGGGTCACGCGGGCCAGGCCGCTGGGCACGGCATTGAACGGGCTGCGCTCGACGTTCACGTTTAGGATCAGCGTGCCGCCCACCTGGGTCGCCCGCTCAAGTGAGATGCTCAGCCCCTCCGGCAGTCCGGACGCCGTGAGAGACAGCTTTTCCGGCGCGACGTTGCCGATTGCGGCGTTGGGAATCTCGATGGTCTGCCATTCGAAATCGGTGTTCAGAAAGCCGCTCAGTCGCCCCTGCCCGCTGTTGACGACCACGCTGTCGCTGCCCAGCGTGACAGACGAGGTCTGCGTGAATATGGTCTGCGCGCAGGCGGGCGTTCCGGCGAACAGAGCAGCGGCGGTTAGCGAGGAGATCAGCGTCTTGTTCATGCCTCAAGTCTGGTCCCGGATGGTGAAGGTTCTGCGCGAATCGGGTGGAGAACAGACAAACATCCTGGGCTTTGTGCAGAGTTATCCACAGGGCTGTGGATAAGTTTCCGGAGCTGGACAGCCCGTGACCGGATCGAAATGAAAAAACCCGCGCTCGGCGGGCTTTCTGTCTGTATTGGTGGGCGGTATAGGACTTGAACCTACGACCTCTCGCGTGTGAAGCGAATGCTCTACCACTGAGCTAACCGCCCGTATGCATTACTACCTGCCCTGCTGGTGGGCCTTGCCGGATTTGAACCGGCAACCAATCGGTTATGAGCCGACTGCTCTAACCGTTGAGCTAAAGGCCCATGTGGAAACACGGGATTCTTTATCTGGTCATTCTTCCATCTGGCCACTGGTCCCGCTGGTCAGGCGAATGGGAATATAGCAGCGGGGCGCGCGCCAAGTCAAACGGCGGCGGGCGCTGGTATGGTGAGGCCATGCAGGTGCTCTTGATCGCTTCCGAGGTGTTTCCGTATTCGCGTACCGGCGGGCTGGCCGACGTGATGGCCGCGTTGCCGGTGGCCCTGGTGCGGCTGGGCCTGGACGTGACCGTGCTCTCGCCCTGGTGGCAGAGTTTGCAGGATGGGTTGCAGGGTGCCCCGCGTGAGGTCTGGCGCGGCAGCGTGGCCCGGAGCGGGCGGATGGTGCCGGGGCCGGTGCGTGTCGGCCAGCTCGACGAGGCGGGCGTGAAATACCTGTTTCTGAGCACGCCGGACTTCGACCGCCCCGGCCTGTACGCCCCTGACGACGTGCAGCGCTTTCTGGAGTGGGGCCGCCAGGTGCTGCCCACCCTCGGCAGCATGGGGCTGAGTTTCGACCTGCTGCACGGCCACGACTGGGCGGCGGGCATCGTGCTGGCCCACGCGCGGGTGGCGGGCCTGAGAAGCGTGTACACCGTCCACAACCTGCAATACCAGGGCCGCTGGAACATGGCCGAGGCGGCCATCTGGAGCGGGCTGCCCGCCGAGACGCTGCCCGCCGTGGAGTTCTACGGCGACCTGAACCCGATGAAGGCCGGACTGGTGTTCAGCAACCACGTCACCACGGTGTCGCCCACCTACGCCCACGAGATCACCACGCCCGAGTACGGCGAGGGGCTTCAGGGCGTGCTTCAGGAGCGGCTGGCACGGGGTGACCTGACGGGCATCCTGAACGGCCTGGACGTGGAGCGCTGGAACCCGGCCAGCGACCCGGACATCCTGCCGCTGACCCCGCAGTACGGCAAGGCGGCCAACGTCGCCGCGCTCAGGGCCGAGTTCGGCCTTGACGCCGCCCCGATCCTGAGTGCCGTGACGCGGCTGGTGTCGCAGAAGGGCATCGATCTGCTGGTCGGGGCCTTGCCTGAGGTCACACAGGCCTGGAATGTGGTGGTGCTGGGCAGCGGCGACCCGCTGCTGGAGGCGGCCCTCAAGGGCTGGGCGCAGCATCCGCGCGTGCGCTACGTGAGCGGCATGAACGAGGGGCTGGCGCACCGCCTGTACGCCGGGTCGGACGCCTTCGCCATGCCCAGCCGCTTTGAGCCGTGTGGGCTGTCTCAGATGATCTCGATGCGCTACGGCACCCTGCCGGTGGTGCGCGAGACGGGCGGGCTGGTGGACAGCGTGCCGCATGAGGTGGGCTTCCGTTTTGCAGGCGCGACCTCCGGTGACCTGAGCGCCGCCCTAAAACTGGCCCGCGCCGAATGGGACGACAAACCCGGCTGGCAGGCGCGCGTGAGGGCCGGCATGGCGCTCGATTTTTCCTGGGAAGCCTCGGCGCGGCAGTATGCCGAGGTGTACCGACGGGTGCTGGAGGGCTGAATGTCGGAAGTGGCCAGAGAGAGTGCCAGCATCGCCGCCGCCGACGCGCCGCGCACCCGCGCCAGCCTGCTGGCCGATTTGCAGACCCTGGACGTGCAGCCCGGCATGACCCTCATGGTCCACGCCAGCCTGAGCAAGCTGGGCTGGGTGGCGGGCGGCCCGGTGGCCGTCATCCTCGCCTTGATGGACGCTGTTGGAGAAGGGGGCACCCTCGCCATGCCCAGCTTCAGCGGTGACCTGACCGAGCCTTCGTACTGGCAGCACCCGCCGGTACCGAAAGGCTGGCATCAGATCATCCGCGACGAGACGCCCGCCTTCGACGTGGCCCTGACGCCGACCCGCATGATGGGGCGCGTGTCCGACACCTTCCGCACCTGGCCGGGCACGTTCCGCAGCAACCATCCACACGTCTCGGTGTGTGCGCGTGGCCCGCTGGCACGGCAGATCGTGGGCGATCACGGGCTGGAAGACTCGATGGGCGAAGGCTCTCCCTTTGCCCGCCTGTACGACGCCGGAGCGTATGTGCTGCAACTGGGCACTGACCGCAATTCCTGCCTGCATCTGGCCGAACACCGCAGCGGCACGCGCGGACGGGTGACGCAGGGCGCGCCCATTGTTGAAGACGGCGAGCGCGTCTGGAAGGTGTTCGACGACCTCGATTACGACGACGACAGCTTTCCGCCCGTCAAGGCAGCCTTCGAGTCCAGCGGAGCCGTGAGAGTCGGGCAGGTCGGCTCGGCGGTGTCGCGGCTGATGCCGGTGCGGGCGCTGGTGGATTTCGCGGCAGAGTGGTTTCGGAGGGGAGGCGCGTAGCTTGTGGCTCGTAGCGTGTGGGAAAAGCCAGGGTCACCAGATTGAGCCGACCCTCCTGTGGCTGTTTCTACA
>JANXWI010000002.1 GCA_025351205.1 Deinococcus sp. | reverse complement strand
CAGAGCAGCGCCCATGAGGACGCTTGACCGCTTGAGCAGAACAGCGCCCAGCAGGCGCTTGCTCGCATGAGGACGCTTGACCGCTCCGTTCTGCCCAAGACAATGGAGGGACGCCCTGGGTGTTCTCTCGTACCGGAATTCGGACAACTGCTCTAAAAGATGTCCACGTAGTCCAGGCCCATGCGTTTCAGGCTCTGGTCGAGGCTGGAAATCAGGTGCTTGCGGCTTCCCCAACTGCCGTAGGGACCTGGCCCCATGTCATATCCGGCCTTGCTGGAGATGATCAACTCGTCGCGGTAGGGCAAGAAGTCCTGCTCCAGCAGCCGCCCGAAGGTCGATTCGGCGCTGCCGGGAGGCGGGCCACAGTTGTTGGCGAGGTCGAAGTGGGTGACGCCCAGGTCAAAGGCGCGGCGCAGCATGGCGCGGGCGTTGTCCAGGCTGTCCGCGCCGCCGAATTCCCGCGAGGCGAAATTGTGCCACAGCCCCAGCGAGACGGCGGGCAGCTTCAGTCCGCTGTGGCCGCAGCGCCGGTAGACCATGCTCCCGTACCGCGTGCTGGCGAGCTGATATTCGGCAACCGGGGCAGCAGGTTGAGACATTTAAAACTCCTGTGGGGGCGTTTCTGCCACGCGTCCGGCGAGAGGTTTACCTGCGACTGAACGTATCGTGTCAGGCAAGCAGTCCAGGGTCGCCCAGTCGGAGTTGCGCTCTCGGCGGCTTCATTGCGACATTCCCGAACCGCAATGCCGCGTTTGACAGCGCTTTCTTGAGGGCGTATGGTCATTGTCAAGCAGCTATGGAATCGACTGTAACGCTCGACAAGGTGGCGCGTCAAGCTGGCGTGTCGTCCAGCACGGTGTCCCGCATCATCAACGGCACGGCCAGGGTCAGTGCCGTCAAGCGGGAGAACGTGCTGCGGATCATGTCTGAGCTGAACTATCATCCAAACGTGCTGGCCCGTGGCCTGGCGAGTGGCCGCAGCATGGGCGTCGGCGTCCTGACCCAGGACATTTCCAGCCCCTTTTACGGCAGCACCCTGCGCGGCATCGAGTCGGCCTTGCAGGGCACCGGCTACCACCCGATCTTTATCAGCGGCCACTGGCACGTGCAGGAAGAGTTGGAGGCCATCGACTTCCTGCTGTCGCGCCGGGTGGACGGCGTGATCGTGCTGGGCGGCGGCGTTCCTGACATGCGCTTGCAGGACGTCGCCCGCCGCCTGCCGGTAGTGGTGCTGGGGCGTAGCGTCCCCGGCCTGGAGGACCAGTGCCTGCGCCTGGACAACTTCGCCGGGGCGCAGCAGGCCACCCGCCACCTGATCGAACTGGGCCACCGGAACATCGCCCATATTGCTGGAGAGGCCAGCCACCGCGACGCTCAGGACCGGCTGGAAGGCTACAGGGCGGCGCTGGACGCAGCGAAGCTTCACTTCGACCCGGACCTGGTGCAGCCCGGAGACTTTCACGAGGCGTCGGGATTTCTGGCCACCACCCGGCTGATCGAGGGCCGCACCCTGTTCAGCGCCGTCTTCGCGGCCAACGACCAGATGGCCTATGGAGCGCGGCTGGCGCTGCACCGCAAGGGCCTGAGGGTCCCCGAGGACGTGTCGCTCGTGGGTTTTGACGATCTGCCGGGGTCGATGTACACCACGCCGCCGCTGACCACCGTGCAGCAGCCGGTGGAGGACATGGGCCACGCCGCCGCCCAGGGCATGCTGCGCCTGCTGCGCGGTGAACGCGCCGAGGTTCAGCCCATGAACATCCGGCTGGTCATCCGTGAATCCACCGTGCGGCGACGAAGTTCCTAGAGCGGTTCCTAGAGTGGTTCCTGGAGCGAGGTTCCCGGTGCCGGGTTCTCAGAGCCGGGTTTCCGGTGCCAGATTTCCGGTATTGAGGTATACTCTCTGCACCACCTAAAACTTTCATCAGCCCTGCGCCAGACCGGCCAGTGGCGCTGCGAATAAGAATCCTGCTGTGTCCAGGCCCCTGGAGGAGCCAACCCGCCCGAGCGTTCATCTCTTTTGTGCCGCCTGTTGAAAGCGCTTTCAAACATTCCGTCCATTCTCGTTTTCCGGAGGAACCCACATGAAGAAGTCGCTGCTCCCCCTGACCTGTGTATCCCTGTCTCTGGCCCTGCTGATCGCCGCCACCGCCTCGTTTTCAAGCGCCCAGACCAAGACGGTGCTGACCGTCGGGGTGTTTCCCGACCTCGACAGCGTGGTCAAGGCCGCGCTGCCCGGCTTCAACAAGAAATTTCCCAACATCGAGGTCAAGATCAACTCGCTGGCCTACGCCGACCACCACACCGCGCTGACCACCGCGCTGGCCACCGGCTCCGGGGCCAACGACGTGGAGGCCATCGACTTCGGCTACGTCGCCAAGTTTGCCGAGGGCGGCGGCCTGGTCGATCTTGCCAAGGCACCCTACGGCGCCGCGCAGTACCGCAGCCAGTTCGTGGCCTACACCTACCCGCAGGCGATGACCGACGACGGGCGGATGGTCGCCATGCCCACCGACATCGGGCCGGGTTCGATGTTCTACCGCACCGACTTTCTGAAGAAGGCGGGCGTGCAGGCAGCCGACCTGAACCGCAGCTGGGACTCGTACATCTCGGCGGGCAAGAAGATCGTGGCCGCCAACCCTGGCACCTTCCTGATCCCCGACGCCTCGGAGGTCGCCCAGATCATTATCCGTACCGGCCTTGCCAGCGGCGAGGGGCTGTACTTCGACAAGGGCAACAAGGTGCTGGTCAGCCCGGTCAGCCCGCGCTTCATACAGGCGTTCACGGTGGCCAAGGCGATCCGCGACGCCAAACTCGATGCCCGTGCTGGCGGGGCCTTCAGCGGCGACTGGACCACGGCCTTCCAGAAGGGCAACCTGGCCTCCGAGGTCAGCGGGGCCTGGCTGGTGGGGCACATGCAGAACTGGCTCGCCAAGGACTACGCGGGCAAGTGGGCCTCTCAGCAGCTTCCTGGCAAGAGCTACACCTCGTACGGCGGCTCGTTCTACGGCATTCCCAGCCAGAGCAAGAACAAGGACGCGGCCTGGAGCCTGATCCAGTACCTGACCACCGACCCCGCCCAGCAGATTCTGGCGTTCAAGACCACCGGCGCGTTTCCGGCGCTCAAGGCCGCCCAGAGCGCCCCGCTGTTCAACGAGGGCGTGCCGTATCTGGCCGACCAGAAGGCGCGGCTGGTGTGGCGCACGGCGGCCAACAACATCAGGCCCATCGACGTGAACAAGCTCGATCCGGTGGCCGAGCAGATCGTAAACGACTCGCTGAGCGCGGTGCTCGACGGCAGCAAGACCATCACCCAGGCGCTGACCGACGCCCAGGCGCTGATCGCCCGCCGCGCCCGCTGAGTGCTGAAGGGGGTCAGGAATGGAGAGTCGTCCGTTCCTGGCCCCTCGCTGTTCCTCTCGTACAGCGTCAACCGATCTGATGAGGCTGAATTTCAGAGCCTGTGTCCCCTCGCCACTTGCGGGAGAGGGTTGTGGAGAGGGGTGACGAAGCCGCGTCCAGGTGTCCCACGATGAACTTTTCCCTGTCCTGATCGGTTGACGATGTACCAACCCCTCCCGACCATGCTCAACCCACAAGGAGACGAGACGCCAGATGCAAGCCAGCGCCACAGCCCCGCCGCGCCCGCGTCCCAGCCTGGGGACGCGCTGGGAGGTTTTCCAGCGCCGCTACGCGCCATACATCTTTATCAGTCCCTTTTTTATCCTGTTTCTGGTGTTCGGCCTGTTTCCCATCCTGTTCTCGCTGTACCTCTCGTTTCACCAGTGGCAGCCCGCCTCGGGCCTGGGCAGCATGAAGTTCATCGGCTGGCGCAACTTTACAGACAACCTGACCGACCCGACCTTCTGGCAGTCGCTCAGAAACACCGGCGTCATCGCGCTGGAGTCCGGCGTGCCGCAGCACCTGATGGCCATTCCGCTGGCCTTTGCCATCCACACCAGCCTGAAAAAGGTGCAGGGGCTGGTCACGGCGCTGTACTTTCTGCCGTACATCACGTCGGTGGTCGCCATCTCGATCATCTTCGTGACGCTGTTCAGCTGGCAGTACGGCGTGATCAATGTGGCCCTGAACGCCCTGCACCAGCTGCCGCTGATCGGCGGGCTGTTTCCTGCCGAGAAGATCAACTGGCTGGGCAACCGTGACTTCATTCAGCCCGCCGTGGCCAGCGTGGTGGTCTGGAAGTACGTCGGCTGGAACACCGTGCTGTACCTGTCGGGCATCCAGGCCATCCCCGCCGACCTGTACGAGGCCGCCAGCGTGGACGGCGCGACCACCAGGCAGAGCTTCCGCTTTATTACCCTGCCGCTGCTGCGCCCGATCATGTTCGTGGCCATCACCCTGACGCTGATCGGGAACCTGCAACTGTTCGAGGAGCCGTTCATTCTGGCCGGGGACTCGGGCGGCATCGGCAACCGGGCGCTGACCACGGTGATGTACATGTTCCGCACCTACAACTTCTACGGCGACGCCGGGCTGGCCGCCGCGATGTCGTGGCTGCTGTTCATCCTGATCGGCGCGCTGACGCTTGTGAACAACCGCGTGTTCGGCAAGAGCCGCCTGTCGGGGAACGACTGAGATGGCCGTTGATTTTTCCACTGCCGCGCCTGTCAGGCCCCGCGCAAGCACCGGGCGGCCCCTGTCACGCGGGGCGGCCATCTCGCTGCTGGTGCTGGGGGCGCTGCTGACGGTGCTGCCCTTTTATTTCATGTTCGTGTTTTCCACCCACTCGCGCGGCGAGATCTTCAACCTGCCGCCTCCCGTGTGGTTCGGTCAGCACGCGGCGACCAACTACGACAGCCTGCTGGCCCGCATGCCCTTCTGGCGCAACCTCTGGAACAGCCTGTACCTGGCGATCATGAGCACCGGCAGCACGCTGTTTTTCTGCTCGCTGGCCGGGTACGCCTTTGCCATGTACACCTTCAGGTTCCGCGAACAGCTGTTCGGTGTGGTGCTGGCGACCCTGCTCATTCCAGGCGCGCTGAACATCGTGCCGTTCGCGCTGATGATGCAGGCCCTGGGCTGGATCGACGCGCCGCGTTCCCTGTGGGTGCCGGGCATGGCCGGGGCCTTCGGCATCTTCCTGATGCGCCAGTACATCGGCAGCGCCATTCCGCGCGAACTGGTCGAGGCCGCCCGCATCGACGGCTGCACCGAGTTCGGCATCTACCGCCGGATCATCGTGCCGCTGTGCGGGCCAGCCCTGGCCACACTCGGTCTGGTGACATTCATCGCCTCCTGGAACAACTTCCTGGGGCCGCTGATCATCTTCCGCTCGGCGCAGACCTACCCCGCCGCCCTGGCCCTGCGCAGCCTGCAAGGGCTGGTCAACACCGACTGGGGGGCGCTGCTGGTCGGCGTGGTGCTGACCGTGGTGCCGCTGCTGATCGTGTTCGTGTTCGCCTCGCGCCAGCTGATCGCCGGGCTGACCGCCGGAGCGACCAAGGGGTGAATCGGACCTGCCTGAGCGGCGCGGCCTGCTGGAGTGGCCGGGCATCCGCCGCGCTGCTCCAGCTTCGGCGCTCTGTTTTCTCGTGACGCGGCCCGGCTGAGATTCGGGCATCAGATCAGCCCCAGGTCTTTCGCCGGGCCAGGCCCCAAAAGGAGTTCATGACGACCATCCAGGGCACGCCGCACGCCACTCAGCCCGCCTCCCGCCCGCTGACCCGCGCCGACTTTCCGGCGGGCTTCCAGTTCGGGGTGGCGACCTCCTCGTTTCAGATCGAGGGGGCCACCCATGAAGACGGGCGCAAAGACTCGATCTGGGACACCTTCTGCCGCGAACCAGGCCGCATTTCAGACGGAACCTCAGGCGAGGTGGCCTGCGACCACTACCACCGCTGGCCGCAGGACCTCGACCTGGTCCACTCGCTGGGCGTGGACGCCTACCGCTTCTCGCTGGCCTGGCCGCGCATTCAGCCGGACGGGCGCGGGGCCGTGAACCCGGCGGGCCTGGACTTCTACGAGCGGCTGGTGGACGGCATGCTCTCCCGCGGCCTGAGGCCCTACGCCACGCTCTACCACTGGGACCTGCCGCAGGCCCTTCAGGACGTGGGCGGCTGGGACAACCGCGACACCGCCCACCGCTTTGCCGAATACGCCCACATTGTGGCCGCGCGGCTGGGCGAGCGCGTGGTCAGTTACGCGACGCTGAACGAACCCTGGTGCAGCAGCATCCTGAGCTATCAGCTGGGTCAGCACGCCCCCGGCCTGCAAGACCGACGCGCCGCCCTGAGTGCGGCCCACCACCTGCTGCTGGGCCACGGCGAGGCTGTCAGGGCGCTGCGGAGCGTCGTACCAGGGGCCGAGCTGGGCATCGTGCTGAATTTCAGTCCGACCTACCCGGCCACAGGCAGCCCTGAAGACCGCGCGGCGGCCAGGCGCGAAGACGGCGAGTTCAACCGCTGGTTTCTGGAGCCGCTGCTGCTGGGCCAGTACCCGGCAGACATCTGGCAGAGCTACGGCACAGACGTGCCGGACATTCACCCCGGCGACCTGGAGACGATCCGGCAGCCGCTCGATTTCCTGGGGGTCAACTACTACACGCGCGGCTTCGTCTCGGCGTCGGGCCAGAAACCTGCCGGGGCCAGCTACACCCAGATGGGCTGGGAAGTCTTTCCACAGGGCCTGACCGACCTGCTGCTGCGCCTGAGCCGCGACTACCCCGCGCCGCCCATGTTCGTGACCGAGAACGGCGCGGCCTACCCCGACACCCTGAGCGGCGAGACGGTCCATGACACCGAGCGCGTCCAGTACTTCGCCGCCCACCTGGAGGCGGTGCGGCAGGCCAGCTTGCAGGGCGTGGACGTGCGCGGTTACTTCGCCTGGAGCCTGATGGACAACTTCGAATGGGCGTACGGATACAGCAGGCGCTTCGGGCTGGTGTACGTGGACTACGCCGACCAGACGCGGGTTCTAAAGGACAGTGGCCGCTGGTACCAGGCGCTGGCGTCCAGTGAGGCCCCAAACCCATGAGTCCCGGTGTGGACGATGCCCGGAGTTGATCATGTCCGGGGCTAGCAGAGCGGGTCCGATGCTGGGCCTGATCGGCCTGGCCCTGTTCCTGATGCCGCCTGGCGAGGCCCAGACCCAGGCAGCACAGACTCAGGCAGCACAGACCCAGGCAGCACAGACCCAGACAACTCAGCCCGTCTTGCCGCCCCTGCCCTACCGCAATCCGGCCCTCACGCCACAGGCACGCGCCGCCGATCTGCTGGCCCGCATGACCCTGGCCGAGAAGATCGGGCAGATGACCCAGGCCGAGCGCGGGGCCATACGGGACACCGCAGACATCGCCGCCTATGGGCTGGGCAGCCTGCTGTCGGGGGGAGGCAGCGCGCCCACGAGCAACACCCCGGCGGGCTGGGCCGACATGACCGACCAGTTTCAGAAGGCCGCCCTGTCCACCCGGCTGGGCATTCCGCTGCTGTATGGCAGCGACGCTGTTCACGGCCACAACAACCTGCTGGGCGCGGTGCTGTACCCGCACAACATCGGCCTGGGTGCAACCCGTGACCCCGCGCTGGTGGCCCGCATCGCCCGCGCCACCGCCGAGGACATGGCCGCAACCGGGGCCAACTGGACCTTTAGCCCCTGTCTGTGCGTGGTGCGTGATGTGCGCTGGGGCCGCAGCTACGAGAGCTTCGGAGAGCGCCCGGACCTGGTGGCCCGCATGAGCAGCGCGGTGGGCGGTTATCAGGGCCAGCCCGGCAGCCGGGGCCGCGTCCTAGCGACGGCCAAACATTTCCTGGGTGACGGCGGCACGACCTACGCCAGCAGCGCCACCGAGGATTACCTGCTCGACCAGGGCGACACCCGGCTCAGCGAGGCGCAGCTGCGCGCGTGGCACCTGCCTCCCTTCCAGGCGGCCATTCAGGCGGGCGTGGGCAGCGTGATGGTCTCATTTTCCAGCTGGAACGGCGTGAAGATGCACGCCCAGAAGTACCTGATCACGGACGTTCTGAAGGGTGAGCTGGGCTTTGGGGGCTTCGTGGTGTCCGACTGGGCCGGCGTGGACCAGATCGCGCCCGACCACGCGCTGGCGGTTCGTACGGCCATCAACGCGGGCATCGACATGGTGATGGTGCCGGGCGACTACAGACGCTTCGTGCAGACCCTGACGGGCGAGGTGCAGGCCGGACGCGTGCCCATGACCCGCATCGACGACGCCGCGTCGCGCATCCTGACCCAGAAGTTCCGCTTCGGCCTGTTCGAGCGCCCGCTGGCCGACAGGTCATTTGCCGCCGGGGCGGGGTCGGCGGCCCACCGCGCCCTGGCGAGGCAGGCGGTGCAAGAGTCGCTGGTGCTGCTCAAGAACGATGGCGTGCTGCCCATCTCCGGCAGCGTCAAACGCATTCTGATCACGGGCAGCAGCGCCGACGACCTGGGCAGGCAGCTGGGCGGCTGGAGCGTGACCTGGCAGGGCCGGGGTGGCAGAACGACCAGCGGCACGACCATTCTGGAAGGAATTAAAGCGCGGGCGGGCAGCGGCGTGAAGGTCGATCACCTGGAAACGGCCACGGCGGGGCAGGCCAGGGGCTACGACCTGGGCGTGGTGGTGGTGGGCGAGACGCCGTATGCCGAGGGAAAGGGCGACACCGACGACCTGAATCTGAATACTGCCGACGCGCAGGCCATCCGTACAGTCTGCAAGGCCGTGAAGTGTCTGGTGATTGTGGTGTCGGGCCGTCCGCTGCTGCTCACCGGCGAGCTGCCCGGCATCGGGGCGCTGGTGGCCTCCTGGCTGCCCGGAACCGAGGGGGGCGCGGGCGTGGCGGACGCGATCTTCGGGCAGGCGAAGTTCACTGGCCGCCTGCCCGTGACCTGGCCCCGGAACAACGACCAGCTTCCGGTGGGCCGCCCGAAAGACGCGGGCACGCCGCTGTTTCCGTACGGATTTGGCCTGGACCACTGACGTCCGGGCGGCGCTAGACTGGGCAGATGATAGCCGACTCTCACCCGGCCCGACCCCGCGCCGCGCCACTTCCGGGCGACGCCGATTTGGACGCCGGCCTGGACACCTGCGAGGTCAGCTGCGTTCACCCCCAGGCGGTGCAGCGGGCCAGGAGTGCCCTGCCCGGCCAGGGGGCCGTCGAGGCGGCCAGCGCCCTGCTGAAGGTGGTGGCCGACCCCACCCGGCTGCGGCTGCTGAGCGCCCTGAACACCGCAGAGCTGTGCGTGTGCGACCTGGCCGCCGTGGTGGGCATCAGCGAGAGTGCCGTCAGCCATCAGCTGCGGCTGCTGCGGGCGCACCGGCTGGTGGCGTTTCGCAAGGAAGGCCGCATCGCCTATTACCGCCTGCTCGACCACCACGTCACGGTGCTGATCGGCAGCGCCCTCGATCACGCCGGGGAAGAAAGCGGGGCCTGAGGCGCGCGGGCTTGCGTTCGGCAGCAGCCCGGTCCTGCCGTCGCTCCGGCAACAGTTTGGAATAGAGATGAATCTGGTCCTCTTTTGCGGGAGACTCGCAGAGCTGCATGCAGAGGGCCGGGGAGAGGGGGAACAAAGCGGCATCGGAACGTCCTGAACGATGTCTACCCCGGTCCTTCGGTTGACGCCCCGCCAGAGCGTCCACCTTGAACCGGCTCCAGACCTGCCCACCCATCCTCGTTCAGCGTATAGGCTGTGGTCACTGTACGAAAGAGGCTGGCGCTTTCTTCACGGAGCGCCGGAAGGGTGGAACGAGATGCTGAACATGGAAAGCTACGTAAGTCGCGTGCTGAACGGAGAAGTGCTGACCCATGCCGAGGCGCTGACGCTGCTCAATCTGCCCGACACCGACACCCTGCGCCTGGTCGACGCGGCCTGGCAGGTGCGGCGCGAGTACTTCCAGGACCGGGTCAAGGTCAACGTGCTGCTCAACGCCAAGAGCGGCATCTGCGCCGAGGACTGCCACTACTGCTCGCAGGCCAGGGGGGCCGACACCGGCATTCCGCGTTACCGGGTCATGGAGCCACACGAGATGCTGGCACAGGCGCGGCAGGCCGCCCAGGCGGGGGCGCAGCGCTACTGCATCGTGCTGGCCGGGCGCGGCGGCAGCTGGCCCGAGGTCGAAACGGTGGCCGAGGCGACCCGTTTGATCAAGGCGGAAACCAGCCTGGAGGTCTGCGCCTGCATGGGCCTGCTGCTGGGCGACGAGGGCCGCCGCAAGGCCGAGGCGCTGCGGGCCGCCGGGGTGGACGCCTACAATCACAACCTCAATACCCACGAGGACCATTACGAAAACATCTGCTCCACGCACACCTATGCAGACCGCACCGAGACGCTGACCCACGCGGCCCAGGCGGGCATGAGCACCTGCTCCGGGGTGATCATCGGCATGGGCGAGACGCCGGAGCAGATCATCGACCTGGCCCTGACACTGCGGGCCAGAAACGCCGATTCGGTGCCGGTCAATTTCCTGATTCCGATAGACGGAACAGAGCTGGGAGATCAAGGGACCACCGCCCACTTCACGCCCTGGTACTGCCTGCGGGTGCTGTCGGTGTTCCGGCTGCTCAACCCCAGGGCCGAGCTGCGGGCCTCGGCGGGGCGCGAGATTCACCTGCGGAGTTTGCAGCCGCTGGCGCTGCTGATCGCCAACAGCATCTTTCTGGGCAACTACCTGACCGAAGAGGGCCAGGGCGAGAGCGCCGACTGGGACATGCTGCGCGACCTGGGCCTGCGGGCGGCGGCAGGCAACGGCGGGCCTGGGCAGCCGGTCTCCGCCAAGCCTGCACCCACCGCGCCTGAACCGGCACGGCCCGATCACGTCCAGCCCGGAGCGGTTGGTTGATCGCCATTCCCGGTACACCTGGCGGCGTCTTCGTCACGGGGACCGACACCGACGTGGGCAAGACCCTGGCCTGCGCGGCGCTGTGCCTCGCCTGGGGCGCGGCCTACTGGAAGCCGGTGCAGACCGGCGCGGCAACCGGGGACGACGACACGGCGCGGGTGGCCCACCTCGCCGCGCTTCCCCCTTCGCTGGTCTGCGCCCCCGGGCGGGTCTACCGCGACCCCTCGTCGCCGGAGCGGGCGGCGGCACTGGAGGGCGGCGAGGTCAAGGTGGAAGACCTGCTCCCGCTGCTGCCCAGCGTGCGGCCCCTGGTCATCGAGGGCGCGGGCGGCGTGCTGGTGCCGCTGAATGCCCGCCAGAGTATGCTCGACCTGATGCGGGGCCTCGGCTTTCCGGTGGTGGTGGTGGCCCGCAGCACGCTGGGCACCATCAACCATACCCTGCTGACGCTGGAGGCTCTACGTACACGGGGCCTGTCCATCCTCGGGGTGATTCTGAGCGGCCCGCTGTCCGCGCCCAACCGTGAGGCCATCCAGCGCCACGGCGGCGTGCGGGTGCTGGCCGAGTTTGGCGTTCTGCCGCAGGTGACGCCGCAGAGTGTGGCCGGGCTGGCGGCGCAGCTTCCTGCTTTGGAGAGCCTGCTCGTGGAGACCCTGAAATGACCGACCCGCACAATTCACCCCAGCTGCACAGCCCGCCCGACCTGCTGGCGCTCGACGCCGCCCACGTCTGGCACCCGTTCACTCAGGCCCAGACCGCGCCCGTCCCCACCGTGATCGTGCGCGGCGAGGGGCCGTATCTGTACACGGCTGGCGGCGACACGCTGCTCGACATGGTGTCGTCGTGGTGGGTCAACCTGCACGGGCACGCGCACCCGCACGTCGCCGAGGCCATCGCGCGGCAGGCCCGGCAGCTGGAACACGTGATCTTCGCGGGCTTCACGCACGCGCCCGCCGTGACCCTGGCTGCCCGGCTGGCGGGCCACCTGCCGCGTGGCCTGGACCGTATTTTTTACAGCGACAACGGCTCGACTGCCGTGGAGGTGGCCCTCAAGATCGCGCTCCAGGCCTGGTACAACCGCGCCGAGCCGAGGCGGCACATCCTGGCCTTCGAGGGCGGCTACCACGGCGACACCTTCGGGGCCATGAGCGCCGGGCGGACGTCGGGGTTCTTCCTGCCGTTTCAGGACAAGCTTTTCGACGTGAGCTTCCTGCCCTTTCCGCAGACCTGGCAGGGCGACCCGGAGGTGGAAGCCAAGGAACACGCCTCGCTGGCCGCTCTCGATCTGGTTTTGGAGCAACACGCCGGAGACGTGGCCGCATTGATCGCCGAGCCGCTGGTGCAGGGGTCGAGCGGCATGCGGATGTGCCGCCCGCAGTTTCTGGCGGAGGTGCTGCGGCGCGTGAAGGCCACGGGCGCGTTTATCATCTTCGACGAGGTGATGACCGGCTTCGCCCGCACGGGCCGGATGTGGGCGGGTCAGCATCTGGAACCGTATGGAGACACAGCGTCAGCCATCAGCACAGCGCCCGACCTGATGTGCCTCTCCAAGGGCCTGACGGGCGGGTTCCTGCCGCTGGGCGTCACGGCCTGCACCGAGGAGCTGTACGCCGAGTTCCGGGGCGACACCTTCGAGCGGGCCTTCGCGCACGGGCATTCCTACACCGCCAACCCGCTGGCCTGCGCGGCGGCGCTGGCCTCGCTCGATCTGCTGGAAGCGGACACGACCTGGGACGCAATCGCCGCCATCGGAGCGGCCCACGCCCGCTGGCTGCCGGAACTCGCGGCGCACCCGCACCTGCACCGGGTCAGGCAGCTGGGCACCATCGCCGCCGTGCAGCTGCGGGGGGCGGGCGGCTACGGCGGCCACGCGAGCCTGGAGCTGCGCACCTTTTTTCAGAACAGAGGCCTGCTGCTGCGGCCCCTGGGCGACACGCTCTATCTGCTGCCGCCGTACTGCGTGAAGGACGAACACCTGGAGGTGGCCTACGGGGCGATTCTCGATGCCGCGCAGCTTTTCGGTGCCGCTGAGACGGGTGCAGTGTCCACATGAGCTGGGAACCGCTGAAGGCCCACCTATACGACCTGAGCCGCCAGAACCGCGAACGCACCCTGCGCGACTGGACGCCCGGAGAGCGGCCCGGAACCGTGCAGGTGGACGGGCGCACGCTGCTCGATCTGGCGTCGAACGACTACCTGGGGCTGGCCCAGCACATCTGGACGCCCGAGAGTGCCGCTGCGCTGCTGGAAGGCCACCTGGGCGCGGCAGAAGGGGGCGCGGAAGACCGGGCGGCGGTTCTGAGCGCCATGACCCGCTTCGGGGCTGGGGCCTCGCGCCTGATTACCGGTAACGACCCGGTGTACGGCGTGCTGGAGCGCGCCTTGGCCCGCCTCAAGGGCCAGCAGGCCGCGCTGGTGTTCGGCAGCGGCGTGGCGGCCAATATGGGCACCATTCCGGCGCTGGTCGGGCCTGGAGACGCGGTGTTCAGCGACGCCCTGAACCACGCTTCGATCATCGACGGCGTGCGCCTGAGCCGCGCCCAGTGCCACGTCTATCCGCACCGCGACCTCGCCGCCCTGGACGCCCAGCTGCGGGTCAGCGCTGCCCCCCGCAAGCTGATCGTGACCGACGCGCTGTTCAGCATGGACGGCACGCTGGCTCCGCTGGCCGAGCTGGTGGCGCTGAAACGCAAACACAGTGCCTGGCTGATGGTCGATGAGGCGCACTCCGGCGGGGTGTACGGCGACCTGGGCGCGGGGCTGGCGCAGGCCGCCGGCGTGAGCGGGCAAATCGATATCTCGATGGGCACCTTCGGCAAGGCGTACGGCAGCGTCGGTGCCTACATCGCCGGAGACGCGGTGCTGATCCGCTACCTGCTGAACACCGCCCGCACCCTGACCTTCACCACCGGACTGCCCCCGTCGAGTCTGGCGGTGAGTGTGCTGAACCTGCTGTTCTCGCAGCAGATGGACAGCGAACGGGCCGCCCTGCGGGCCAACGCGGCGGCCTTCCGCGAGGGGCTGACAACACTGGGCGCGGACACGGCGGGCAGCGAGTCGCAGATCGTTCCGATGCTGACCTTCGAAGACGAGGCGGCACTCAGCCACGCCGCCTCGTTGCAGGCCTCAGGCTTCGGCGCGGTGGCCATTCGCACGCCCACCGTGCCCGCCGGAACGGCCCGCATCCGTTTCGCCCTGAACGCCGCGCACCGCTGGCCTGACCTGCAAGCCTGTCTGGACGCTGTGGCTGAGTTGAATGGAAAATTACCTAACCAAAAATTCCCTGTGGCAGGTACGCGCTGACCACCCAGTTCGGCGCGTCCACGATCTCACTGATCTTCAGGTCCACCGCCACGCTGCACAGGGCGTAGGCCAGTTGCGGGTCCAGGCGGTACTCGTGGCCCAGATGGTCGATCATGGCCCGCACGGCGTCCTGTGCGGCGGTATACAGGTCAGGCCCTATGCCCGTGGTGGCGTAGTAGCCCTTCTGGTCCACGGCAGGCATGGCGCTGGCCGGTACCTCGAAGCGCGGCGCAGAGTAGTTGGCCGCCTTGATCAATCCAAACTTGAGCTGCACGGTCATGGCGGTTTCGACGGCGGTGCCGCAGACCTCGCCGTCGCCCTGGCAGGCATGGGTGTCGCCCACGCTAAACAGTGCGCCGGGCACCTCGACGGGCAGGTACAGCCTGGCCCCGCGCGTCAGGTCACGGATGTCGAGGTTGCCCCCCACCCGGCGCGGCGGCACGATGCTGTGCGGCCCAGCCTCGGCAGGCGCGACGCCGATGGTTCCGGTAAACGGGCGCGTGGGCAGCGTGATTTCCGGCGTGAAGCGCACCGACTGCCTGTCGTACCGGCTGATGTGCAGCCAGGGGTCGGTGAACTCGGCGGCCAGCAGCCCGAAGCCCGGAAGGATGCCGGTCCAGCCCCAGGCCGACTCCTGAAAATCCAGGACCTCGACGCTCAGCACGTCGCCCGGCTCTGCTCCCTCGATGTAGACGGGGCCGTTGACCGGGTTGGTCAGCGAGAAGTCGAAGTTGGGCACGTCCGCTGAGGTGCTGTGTTCGCTCAGCTGCCCGCCGCTGGCGTCCTGAATGGCGAATTCGAGTGTGTCGCCGGGCGCTGCGTGGTGTGTGGGCGTCAGGCTGTTGTCCCAGCCGAAGTGCGAATGGTGAATGGTATGGATGTGTGGGCGGGTCATCGGGTGTTCCTCCATAGGTGTTGGATCGTGGAGCCGGGTTGAGGAGGGGTGTTGAACCCTGTTCACTCCGTCGCCCCCTCTCCCCGCTGCTGCGCAGCGCCCCTCTCCCGCAGGGGGCGAGGGGTAAAAGCCGCTGCTATTACCTCACCGACAGCCGCTCGTACACGATGTTGTGAATCGGGTCGGTCAGCTCGGGCAGGCCGCCCACCAGTCGGTCCGACTTCAT
>JANXWI010000570.1 GCA_025351205.1 Deinococcus sp. | reverse complement strand
CTTCGGGCTGATGCTGGCGGTGAGCGGGCACGCGGTGGGCTGGCCCTTTCCGCGCGGCGGGGCGCAGGCGTTCGCCGACGCGCTGGCGGGGCTGCTGACCGAGCTGGGCGGCGAGATCGTGCTGAATTCGCCCGTGACCAGCCTGAAGGAACTGCCCCAGGGTCAGGCGGTCATTCTCGACACCTCGCTGCCCGGTTTCCTGCGGCTGGCGGGCGACTCGCTGCCAGCAGGCTATGCCAACCGTCTCAAGCACTTCAAGCCCGGCGTCGGGGCCTTCAAGGTCGATTACGCGCTGTCCGGCCCGCTGCCCTGGCGTGACCAGCGAACTGCCCTGGCCGGAACCGTTCACCTGGGCGGCACCCTGGCCGAACTGGAGGCCGCCGAACTTGCGCCGCACCGGGGCCGGGTGGCCGAGCGTCCGTATGTGCTGCTGGCCCAGCAGAGCCTGTTTGACCCCAGCCGCGCCCCGGCGGGTGGGCACACCGTCTGGGCGTACGTGCATGTGCCGAACGGGTTTCAGGGCGACGCGCTGGAACAATTGGAAGGCCAGATCGAACGCTTCGCCCCCGGCTTTTCCAGGCTGGTACTGGCGAAGAAAGTCAGCACGCCCGCTGCCTTGCAGGGCTGGAACCCCAACCTGACTGGCGGCGACGTGGGCGGCGGGGCCAACACGCTCTGGCAACTGCTGTCGCGCCCGGAACCCAGCGCCACGCCGTACCGCACGCCGCTTCTGGGCGTGTACCTGTGCAGCGCCAGCACCCCACCGGGCGGCGGCGTTCACGGCATGGGCGGCTACTGGGCGGCGCGGGCGGCGATGCGGGACCGTCTGAGCGGACGGGCCTGATTTGCATTCGGCAGTTATTTGACAGATTTACGTTTCAATTGCATACTCAAGCTGTGGCAATCCAGACCGGGTTGTCCAGGAGTTCCCCATGTCCAGGATCAAAGCGTGACCGTTTCCACATCTCAACCGCTCACCGTGCGCCGTGCCCTCGCCGAAGACGCTGTGATCGTGGCCCCGCTGTTCGACGCCTACCGGGTCTTCTACGGCCAGGGGAGTGACCCGGCAGGCGCTCAGGCCTTCCTGTCCGAACGGCTGTGCCTGGGCGAGTCCGTTATTTTCCTGGCCGAGCTGGCGTCCGGAGTCACTGCCGGGTTCACCCAGCTGTATCCGGCCTTCACGTCTGTCGGCGTAAGGCGCATCTGGTATCTGAACGACATGTACGTGGTCCCCGAAGCGCGGCGCATGGGCGTCAGTACCGCTCTGCTCGAAGCTGCCCGGCAGCACGGCCTGGCAACGGGAGCGGCCCGGCTGGTGCTGACCACCGAGACGGACAATCTTCCGGCCCAGGCCAGCTATGAGGCGCACGGCTGGACACGCGACGAGCGCTTCTACACCTACGAGCTGCCCCTGTAGCCTGACAGCCTTACAGCACCTTACGGTAGCGCCCGGCCTCCCGCACTACACTGAAAGCACATCCGGCCTCTCCAGTCTTCCTGGCTGGCCGTACAGGAGAACCCATGACGATCAGCGATCCGATCACCCATCCCGCATCCGCCCTCCAGCCCGACTGGCTGGCCGACGAGCAGCGCTTCGACAGCGGCGTGTACCACAAGCATCAGGTGGTCATGACCCGCGCCGAGGGGGCCGTCGTCTGGGACAGCACCGGGCGCGAATACATCGACTGCGTGGCAGGCTACGGCGTCGCCAACGTGGGCCACAGCAACCCGGAAGTGGTGGCCGCCATCCGTGAGCAGGCGGGCAACCTGATCGTGATGCCGCAGACCCTGCCCAACGACAAGCGGGCCGAGTTTCTGCGGGAACTGGTGAGCGTGCTGCCCGCCGGCCTGGACCGGGTGTTTCTGTGCAACAGCGGCGCGGAGGCCGTCGAGGCGGCCAAGAAGTTCGCCATCACCGCCACCGGACGCAGCAAATTCGTGAGCATGAAGCGCGGCTTCTCGGGCCGTACGCTGGGTGCTCTCGCCCTGACCTGGGAACCCAAGTACCGTGAACCCTTCGGCGCGGCGGTGGACAACGAGCACGTCTCGTTCGTCACCTACGGCAACATCGAGGAATTGCGGGCTGCCGTCACCGAGGACGTGGCCGCCGTGATGCTGGAACCCGTGCAGGGCGAGGGCGGGGTGCGTCCGGGCAACGCCGAGTTCATGCGCGAGGCCCGACGCCTGACCCGCGAAAAGGGTGCGCTGCTGATCATGGACGAGATTCAGACTGGCTTCTGCCGCACCGGGAAGATGTTTGCCACCGAGCAGTTCTGTGCCCAGGAGTGTCAGAGTGCCGACGGCATCCGCTGCGGCTGCAAGGTCGCCAGCGCGTGTCAGGTGGTGCCCGACGGCATCACGCTCGCCAAGGCGATGGCGGGCGGCGTGCCCATCGGCGCGTTCGCCATGACGGCGGCAGTGGCCGACAAGATGCCTGCTGGCGGCCACGGCACCACCTTTGGCGGCAACCCGCTGGCGATGGCGGCGGGTGTGGCGGCCATCGGGTTCATGAAGCGCGAGAATCTGGCGGCGCAGGCTGCCGAGAAGGGTGCCTACTTCATGGAGAAGCTGCGGGCCATCAAATCCAGTAAAATCCGCGAGGTGCGGGGCCTGGGCCTGATGATCGGGGTGGAACTCAAGGAAAAGAGCGCGCCCTACATCGCCGCCCTGGAACACGACGAAGCGGTGCTGGCGCTTCAGGCCACGCCGCTGGTGGTGCGCTTCCTGCCCCCGCTGACCATTAGTAAAGAGCAGATTGACAGCGTGGTGGCGGCGTTCGAGCGGGTGCTGACCGCCGAGAAGTAAGCCGGATTCATTTCCAATACAGCGGCAATTCCAGAACCCGGAGTCTTGTCCCGACTCCGGGTTCACTTTTGTCTGCACCCTCACTCTGGGCTGTTACCCTC
>JANXWI010000557.1 GCA_025351205.1 Deinococcus sp. | reverse complement strand
GTTCCGGCCACGCGGTCTATGCCACGCCGGGCGTTCAGGTAGACCGCCTGGAGCCGCGCCGTGGACATGCCGAGCGCGACCAGCGCGAACCACAGCACGCTGAGCGTCACGATCACGCCGAAGGCGCCCAGCTTGAGGCCGGGGCCGCTGTGCGCGGGCAGCACGCTGGAAAACACGCTGCCGAAGAAGATCGCGGCCTTGGGATTGGCGACGTTGGTCAGAAAGCCGCTGCGAAACGCCCGCAGGTCGCCCAGCGGGGGAGAGGCGGAGGCCGCGTGTCCCTGCGCCCCGAAGCTGGAGCGCCACAGCGTATACGCCATGTACAGCAGATACAGCCCGCCCGCCACCCGGATGACGCCGTGGACAAGAGCGAAATTCTGAAACAGCACGCCTATGCCCAGCAGCGCCAGCGCGGCCCAGCAGGCGATGCCGCACACCACGCCCGCGCCTGCCAGCAGCGCGGCCCGGCGTGAACGGGCCACCGCCACCTGACTGACCAGCAGCACGTCCGGGCCAGGAATCACCAGCACCAGGGCGTGCAGGGCCGCGACGGTGAGCAGCGTACTGAGCATCAGGTTGGCCGCATCAGGTTGGGCGTAAGGTCAGGCATGGGTCTCCTCGGGTGAAGGCTGCGGTTTCAGGATGAACGGGCGTCGTCTGTTTGAATGGCGTCCGCCTGTGCGGTGGCGGGCGCGGTCCGGACCACCTCGGCCTCGATGGTGCGGCTGTCCAGTCCGCTGTCTTCCGGCTCGGAGTCTTCGCCCTGCTGCGCCATCAGGTCTGCCAGGCCAGAAAGATCGCCCACGCCCATGCTCTCCAGCAGCGCCTGCAACCTGTCGGACTTGTCCAGGGCCAGCGGGTAGTCGTTCCAGGTGTCGCCGCTCAGGCTGTAGGCCTCGGCCTGCGGGTCGAACACGATGTCCGTATCGCCGCTGCGGGCCAGCACCTGCACGCCGGGCGACAGCACCAGCGGCGCGGGTGAGAGCAGCAGCACGGTGCGGCGGGCTACGGGAACGGCCCCCTGATGGTCCGGGTTCTCGTCGTCCAGATTCTCATGGTCCGAACCATCGCCTGCCGGATCTTCACCGTTTGGTGCGTCAGCCAGCAGGTTGAGGTGATCCTCCAGCCACGCCTCGTCGGTGTCGCCCAGCAGCTCACGGGCGGCCTGGGCCATCGCCTCCTGGTGTTCGGCGGCTGGCTGCGGATCGAACTCCACCTGACCGCCACGTTCGCCGCCGCGCCAGACGGTCACCGTGTAGCTCTCGCCCTTCGGCGGGGCGGTCACTGCCGGGTGCTGCATCAGGTAGCGCAGGGTGGACTCGGCCTCGAAGTCGGGCAGCTCCGCCCACTGACCGTTGTAGTCGTACTCGGTGGCCCGCACGTTCAGCAGCCGCCGCGTCTGTCCATCGTCGTCCTGGAAGAAGGCGTCGGGGTTGTGCTCCGTCTCCCGTTCCAGCCAGGCCGGGGACCCGCTGAGCAGCCCCAGGCGCAGCCGCATCCGCTCCGGCACCGGAATGTCCATCAGCTCGTCTTCGGTTTTCAGCAGCTCGCGCGGCAGCCCCGTCCCGATGAAACTGGTGCGGTAACGGGCGTCCCAGCGCGCGCCGGTCTCGGCCCAGGTGACCAGGCGCTGCATCACCGCTCCCGGCAGCGCGTGGTCCGAAACGCTGCCGTCTCTGTGCAGGATCACGTCGTGGTTTTCGATCTGGGGCATCAGCCCGAGCTGTTTACGTCTTTTTGCTTCACCCATATAGCCTCCTGTCAACACTCATCCGATAATAGAGAGAAAAGAATCCAGCACCAGCCTCAGCACGTGCAGCACCAGCAGCGGTCCCAGAAATGACGCGGCGACGCGCTCCTGACGCTCTGGCAGCCTCGGCACCCAGGCCAGCAGCGCCGCGCCCAGCGCCAGCGTGACCAGCACCGCAGGCCAGCCCTCATACCCCTGGATTCGGCCAAACGTGGCGTCCCAGGGCTGGAGGGCGATCAGCCCCGCCGTCAGCACACCCGGCAGCAAGGCCCAGCGCATGTCGCGTAGCGCCGCCCAACCGACCAGCCAGCCCAGCAGCGCAATCAGCAGCCACCAGACGGCGTTCACCGTTCAGTCTGCCGCGCCTGCGTTCACCCCGACGTTGTGCGCCCTCGGGTCGGAAATATAGCCGGTGATGGCGCTGGCCGCCACGGTGGCCGGACTCGCCAGGTAAATCTCGGCAGTCGGGTCGCCCATCCGGCCCACGAAGTTGCGGTTGGTGCTGGAGATGCACACATCATTCGGCCCCAGCACCCCGGTGTGCATGCCCAGGCAGGCGCCGCAGCTGGGGTAGCTCACGGTGGCCCCGGCGTCGATAAAAATCTCCATCAGCCCTTCCTGCGCCGCCTGCTTCCAGACCTGCTGGGTGGCGGGCACGATCAGCATCTGCACGCCGTCGGCAACCGTGTGCCCTTTCAGGATGCGGGCCACCTCGCGCAGGTCGCTGATGCGTCCGTTGGTGCAGCTGCCCACGTAGGCGTGGCTGACCTTCACGCTGTCTGCGCCCGCCACCCGCCCGTTGCTGGGAATGTGCGGAAAGGCCACGGTGGGCTGGAGCGCGCTTACATCGATGTCCAGCACGACCTTGTATTTCGCGTCAGGGTCGCTTGTATATTCGGTGTACTGCTCCGGCGTCACGCCTCTGGCCGCCATGTAGGCCCGCGTGGTGTCGTCCACGGCGATGATGCCGGTCTTGCCGCCCGCCTCGATGGCCATGTTGGTCAGCGTGAAGCGCGCCTCCATGTCGAGAGCGTCGATGGTGTCGCCC
>JANXWI010000525.1 GCA_025351205.1 Deinococcus sp. | reverse complement strand
CGGCTCCCAGCGGCCACCGCCGTCTTCCTTGACAAAAGCCCGTGACATACATTCAGGTTAGAGCCGACCCATGCGCGCCGGATGGGCAGAAAGTAAACGCAAGCGGGTATTGTGGGCCATGATTCGCAACCCGTTTCAGAGCGAGGGCGGCGCGGCACGGTACGCGGCGGGGCGACCCTATATCCACCCGCTGTTCATGGAGCAGCTGAAGCCCTGGCTGGGCGGGCACGCGCTGGGCGCAGACGTGGCCTGCGGAACTGGACTTTCAAGCGTAGCGCTGGCCGACCTGGTTGACAGGGTGCTGGCCTTCGACGCCTCGGCGGCCATGCTGGAGCGGGCCGTACCCCACCCACGCGTCGCCTACGCCCTGGCCCCCGCCGAGGCGCTACCCCTGCCGGACGCCTGCCTGGACATGTTGACGGTAGCGCAGGGCATCCACTGGTTTGACCGCCCCCGCTTTTACGCCGAGGCGCGGCGCACCCTGAAGCCGGGCGGCGTTCTGGCGGTGTACGACATGTTTTTCCTGGGTGAGCTGAAGGGTCAGCCGGGCTTCAAGGTTTGGATGTCGGACCAGTACGGTGAACGCTACCCCTCGCCGCCCCGCTGGCCGTATGCGCTGGACGAGGCCCAGGCCACATCAGAGGGTTTCGGCTTCCACGAGGAACGCTTCGACCACGCCCACACCTTTAACCGCACTGGACTGGCGGCCTACCTGATGAGCCACAGCAACACCGTGGCGGCGAGTGATGAGGGCCGCGAGACGCCGGAGAGCATTGCCGCGTGGCTGGACAGCGAGTTGAACCAGTTTCTGCCGGGCAACACAGTGGGACGGTTTAAATTCGGCGGGCTGCTGCGGGTGCTGAGATTGCTGACCTAGAGCGAACGCAGCCGTCCCAGCACCGCGTCAATCGTTTCCAGGCTGGTGGCGTAACTCAGTCGCACCCGCCCCGGGGCCAGGAAGTCGGTGCCCGGCACCACCGCTACCTTCGCCTCGTCCAGAATGATGCGGGTGGCCTCCAGCTCGCTCTCGTGAATGCGGGTGGTGTCGGCCAGCACGTAGAAGGCCCCGTCGGGCGTGGGCGTACTCAGCCCGATGGCGTTCAGCCCCGCCACGATCCGGTCACGGCGCTGCTGAAACTGCCCCCGCGCCATTTCTATGAACTCGCGGCTGTCGGCAATCGCTGCCGCTGCCGCCCACTGAGACACGCTGCTGGCGTTGCTGGTGCTCTGGCCCTGGATGGCGTTCATGGCTTTAATCAGGGGCAATGGTCCCGCCGCGTACCCGATGCGCCAGCCGGTCATGGCATACGCCTTGCTGGCCCCATTCACGGTCAGGGTGTGCTCCGGCGCAAAGCGGGCGATACTCACGTGCTGGCGGTCATACACGATGTGCTCGTACATCTCGTCGGTCACGATCAACAGACCGTGCTGCTGGGCCAGGTCTGCGACTGCACGCAGGGTGGCCTCCGGAAACACCGCGCCCGTGGGGTTGCCGGGGCTGTTCAGCACGATCAGCTTCGTGCGGGGCGTGATGGCCGCCCGCAGCGCCTCCACGTCCAGGGCGTAGCCGGTGGCCGCATCGGTCTGCACCGCCACCGGCACGCCGCCCGCGAAGCGCACCATCTCCGGGTAGCTGACCCAATATGGGGCCGGAATCAGCACCTCGTCGCCGGGGTCCAGCAGTGCAAAAAACGCATTGAACAGGCTCTGCTTGCCGCCGTTGCCCACCGTGACCTGGTCGGGCGTGTAGTGCAGGCCGTTCTCGCGTTTCAGCTTGGCAGCGATGGCCTCACGCAACTCTGGAATGCCCTGCACCTGCGTGTAGCGGGTCTTACCCGCATCTATCGCCGCCTTCGCGGCCCGCACCACATGCGCCGGGGTGTCGAAATCGGGTTCCCCGGCGGCCATGCTCAGCACGTCGATGCCGGCCCGCTGCATCTCCAGGGCGCGGGACGTGACGGCGATGGTGCTCGAAGGCCGCAGGCGCTGCACCTGCTCGGAGAGGCGCGGGCTGAAGGTGGTCGTCATGGCGTCATGGTAGGCCGAAACTGAGAGCGAGGAGGAAGAGTGGCCGAACCGCTAGGCTGGACAGATGCGGCGCGTTCTGGTGATCGGCAGCCCCGGCGCGGGCAAATCCACCGTTGCTCGCGAGCTGGCGCGGCGCACGGGCTTACCGCTGACCCACCTCGACGCCGAATACTGGCGGCCCGGCTGGGTGCGCCCCGAGGCAGCGGAGTGGGAGGCCAGAGTGCGTGGACTGATCGCTGCCGACGCCTGGATTCTTGACGGCAACTACACGTCCACCGTGCCACTGCGGGCAGCGCGGGCCGACACCGTGATCGTGCTGGACTATCCGAGAACGCTGTGCCTGTACCGGGCCGTGCGCCGCGCCGTGCTGAGCCGCCGCCCCGATGCGCTGGACCTAGGACGGGAGCCGCTGAACCTGGAATTCCTGCGTTTCATCTGGGGGTTCCCGGCGGTGCAGCGCGGGCAACTGGCAGCACTCGGGGCCATGCCGCATCTGACCCTGATCCAGCTGCGTTCTGATCGTCAGGCAACAGCGTGGCTGGCCGCGTCAACCGCCTGAACGGGCCGTGACCCCCACCTGTCCGTCCACGAATTCCAGGCTCAGCGCGTCGCCCGCAGTCACCTGCGCGGCCCGCGTCAGCACCTGCCCGCCCTCGCCGCGCACCAGTGTGTAGCCCCGGCCCAGCGTGCGCGCGGGCGTCAGGCCCAACACGGCGCGCATGGCGCTGTCCAGGCGCTCGGCCTCGGTGTTCACCCTGCCCTGCGCGGCCCGGTTCAGGCGGCCCATCATCCAGGCGGCGTTGCTCCCGGCCTGTTCCAGCACGCCTTGCCCGGTTCCGAGAATCTGGCGGTAGGCGTCCAGGGCGCTTCCGGCCCCGGCCAGTACCGTATTCAGAATGTAGGCGGCGGCCTTGCTGGGCGTGTCGGTACGCACGCACGCCAGCTCGTCCAGGATTCCGTCGTCGCGGGCGTGCCCGATCCCGGTGATGACCGGCACCGGGAAGCGGGCCACCATGCGGGCCAGTTCCAGGTCGTTCAGCCAGGCCAGGTCGGTCTGCGCCCCGCCGCCCCGGATGATCACCAGCGCGTCCAGCGGGGCCTCCAGGTGCGTGAGCAGCGCCGAAGAGAGGGCGGTCATCAGGCTGGTCGCCGCCTCGCGGCCCTGGAAGGTGGCCTGGAGGTACACGAACTCCACCGCGCCCGCCCGCTCCAGCCGCGTGGCCTCGCGCACGAAGTCGCCCAGGCCCGCCGCCTGCCGGGGCGAGATGACGGCCACCCTCGAAAAGTCGCCCGGCGGCGGCAGGAGACGGTTGCGTTCCAGCAGCCCCTCGGCGTCCAGCACTCGGCGGATGTTGTCGAGCTTGATGGCCTGATCCCCCACCGTGAACTCCGGCGAGAGGTCGAGAATGTGCAGCGAGAAGCCGTACTGCGGGTGAAACTCGGCGGTGACGTACAGCAGCACCTTCATGCCTGCCTGTAATCTGCCGCCGGTGGCCTTCCTGAACTTGCCCTCCAGGCTGTAGCGCTCCCGCGCCCAGAGGGTGGCCCGCGCCTTGGCGACCTCTTGCCCGTCTTCGAGCTGCACCACGTCGAGGTACAGGTGGCGGCGATCGGTGACACTGCTCAGCTCGGCCCGCACCCACACCGCCCCCGGAATGCCGCGCGTGACCACCTGAGACACGTAGCCCAGCAGGTCGGCGAGTTCCAGAAACTGTTCGGGGGCGCGGGTCATGGGGCGGGGACCAGGGAGGAAAGAATGGGGACAATTGGCACGGCGCTGACTGATTTTCCTGGCCCGCTCACCCCCTCCCGGCCTCCCCCCTCAAGGGGGAGGGGCAAAAGGCCAAGATAGGTGGTTAGTTTCACTCGGCTCGGACGCCCCCTCTCCCCGCTGCTTCGCAGCGTCCCTCTCCCGCCGGGGGCGAGGGGTAAAGGCCAGGGCGTTGGAGTTGAAAGTGAATCGTCAGGATGCATCAAAGGCCCCACCAGATCGTTTTCGCACAGCCTTCGGCGGATCAAAGCCGCGCCCAGGCAGTTCCTCGATTGAGATGACCCGACGAACCTTCTAACATCAAGAAGCGGATTTCCGCTTTCCAGATCAACAAAACCAGGGTCAATACCCCGTTGTGTCAACCGACGTGCCTTGCCTATCGCGCAGCGCTCGACGGTTCTGTAGGCCCCCCCTACCCGGTGGGGTAGGGGGCTGGGGGGTGGGGCAAGGCAAATGCTCAAAGCCGAAGCCCGGCAGTTCAACGCCAGCCGATGCGACATCACCGCCCCACAAGCCGCCCGGCCACCGCCGCCACCAGCCCCAGCCCGACGTTCCCCAGCAGGTACAGGCTCGCCCGCCACCCCTCGCCGCGCGTCAGCAGCCCGTCCAGATCGACGCTGAAGGTGCTGAAGGTGGTGTACGCCCCTAGAAAGCCCACCCCGATGGCCGCTCGCCACTCCGGGCTGACCGCGCTCCGGGCCGCCAGCGCCGCCAGCAGCCCCAGCGCAAACGAGCCGCTGACATTGATCAGCAGCGTGGCCCAGGGCAAGGTGGCCCAGGAATGGCCCGTACGGGCCAGCAGCGGGGCCAGCAGCGCCGTCAGGGCGTAGCGCGCCAGTGCGCCCAGCATTCCGCCCAGCGCCACGCCTGTCAGTATCGTTCCAGACCACATGTGACCCAGGATAGCCCGCCTGGCAGCAGGATCGGTTCGGTACAGCCTCTCTTTCCGGTTAGTACAGTGTCAACCGATCTGATAAGGGTGGATTCAGGAGCCTTTGCTCCCTCGCCCCTTGCGGGAGAAGGTTTGGGAGAGGGGTGGCGAAGCCGCGTCCAAGAGTCCCATAATGAGATTTCCCCTGTCCTGACCGGTTGCCGCCCGCCTACAGCATTCCGGCCAGAAAGCCCTGCTGCCTGATTTCACGGATCAGGTCCATGACGGTGTGCAGGCTGGGATCGTAATGCACCTCGATCTGGCCGTCGTCAGGAGCGGCCTTGAGCACGCCTTCGAGCTTGAGCAGACTCCCGGCCACCCGCAGCCCCGCCTCCCGGTCCATGCCGCGCACGCCGATGAGGGTTCTGATGGATCTGACAGGAGCAGCGGGAGAACTCGGGGCCTGGGTCATGGGCGCATGATGCGGCATGAACTCTGACAGTCGCCTTATCGCAGAACGGGTGTGCGGAGGCGTGAGGATCAGCCGCTGCGGCCCGCGTCGGTGTAGCCTCCGCCCGCCAGCCGCTCGCCGGGAGCCGTCTGCTGGCGGCTGCCCAGGTGGTGGACGGCGTAGCGCCCGGCCACAAAGCTGCCCTCAGCCTGGGCCGCCTGGGCGAGCTGCGTGGTCAGCGGGTAATGAATTTCGTACACGGCGGCGTCGTAGGCGCTCTTGATGACCGCGTGCAGCAGGCCCGCCGCCGTGTCGCCCGCCGCCGCATTGCCCGCCTCCGGACCGGGCCGCACCAGACAGGCCGTGACCAGGATGATCGGCTTGTCGCCCATCCAGACGCTCTGGGCGAAGACGATGCCGGTCAGCAGGCCGCCGGGCGTCTCGTTGCCCGCCTCCCGCTCCTCGGCGATGAAGCTGTGTTCGCTGCGGAGGTAGAAGCGCAGCGCGGGCAGGCTGGTGCGCAGACGGCCTTCCTGTTCGCGCTCCGGCAGGCCGGCCCAGCCGGGGTCCTGCTGCTGCACTGACAGGTCCAGCTCGCTCATGGCCGCAAAATCATCCTCGGTAAAGACGCGGTAACGCATGTCCAGAGCTTAAAGCACACAGCCGCGTTGTACCGTTCTGATGCACCCGTTTTCCAGTATTTTGTCAGGCGTCCACCCTGCGGTATCTACAAGATCTGCGGGCCGACGCACCCTCGGCTTCAGAAGTATCGGTGAGATACCTCCAGATTGTTTGACAATCTGACAATTTAGAAGTACGCTTTTTCTGTGCTCAGCAAACCTACCCTGGAGGAAAGTGCCAGTCACGCCCTAAAAAACCTGATCCTAAACGGTGAACTGCTCCCCGGCACACGGCTGGTGGAGGCCACCTGGAGCAAGGAGCTGAGCATTTCGCGCCCCACGATACGGGCCGCCTTTCAGCGGCTCACCGATCTGGGCCTCGCGTCACGCTCGACCTATGTAGGCTGGTCGGTCGCGGCCCTGAGCATTCGAGATCTGCGTGAGGTCGCCCAGCTGCGCGCAGCCCTAGAAGGCTTTGCCGCCTTCCTGATCGCTGGCGGCTCCGCTCCCGTTTTAAGCGCGCTCACGGCGAGTCTGGAGCGGCTCGCCCAGGCGGTCAGCTCGGACGCCAGCACGGAGATCGACGCTGCCGATCAGGCTTTTCATGCGGCGCTGGTCGAGGGGTGCGGAAACGAGCGTATCGCCGCTCAGCACCGTGCCATCAGCGATCAGCTGATGCTGGCGATCCGTGCCGCCAATCTGACGGGCGAGCCGCGCGCGCAGGTGTATCAGCAGCACCTGGAGCTTTATCGGCAGCTAAGCCGTAACGACCCGTCCGCCGCCGAACTGGCCTTCCGTACCCATTGTCTGGCCGTTCTTGATCGCCTTCCGCCTGCCGCACCTGTCGCAGTCTCGTGAGTCCCGCCCCCCGTGAGTCCCACCCAAGGAGTCCACATGACCCAGCCTGCTGCCCCCAGAATGTTTCATCTTTCCTTCTCCGTCAACGATCTGGATACGTCTCGTGCGTTTTACGGCGGTGTCCTGCACTGTCAGGAAGGCCGCTCCGCACCGACCTGGGTGGATTTCGACTTCTTCGGGCATCAGCTTTCCCTGCATCTGGGGGAAGTGGCGAGCGCGTCGAGCGGCAAGGTCGATAAACTTCAGGTACCGATGCCCCACTTCGGCGTGGTGCTGGATATGGAAGCGTGGTCTGTCCTGGGCGCACATCTCAGGGAGGTGGGCGTTCCCTTCACCATCGAGCCGCAGATTAGGTTCGAGGGCGCGCCGGAAGAGCAGGGCACCCTCTTTATCGCCGACCCCTCGGGCAATGCGCTGGAATTCAAGGGGGCGCGCCTGCCCGTCACGCTGCTCGCCCCTTCGGCGCAGTAAATGTCGGGTGTCGGGCCTCATGAAACAGCGTTGACTGGGCTTAAAATGCCGTCCAATCGCGGCGCATTGCGGGCAGGACTGGTGCAGATGGCCCCCGTCTGGCTCGACCGCGCTCGCACTTTGGAGAAAGTCGTGGGTTTCGTGGAGCAGGCAGCAAGGGCAGGCTGTGAGCTGGTGGTGTTCGGAGAGGCGTTGGTGCCCGGTTACCCCTTCTGGCTGTCGCTGACTGATGGCGCACGTTTCAACGACCCCGCTCAGAAGAAGATGCACGCCTACTACTTGGAGCAGGGCGTGGTTTTGGAGCGCGGAGACCTGGACTCGCTCTGCAAGCAGGCCGCGTGCCACGGCGTCGCCATCTATCTGGGCATCATAGAACGTGCGCCAGACCGGGGCGGGCACACCCTCTACTGTTCGCTGGTCTATATCGATCAGCAGGGCCGAGTCGTCTCGGTTCACCGTAAGGTTCAGCCGACCTACGAGGAGCGGCTGGCCTGGGGCGCAGGCGACGGCCACGGTCTGAAGGTTCATCCACTGGGTGCATTCCGGGTGGGCGGGCTGAACTGTTACGAGAACTGGGTTCCGCTGCTGCGCTCCGCCCTCTATACGCAGGGCGAAGACCTGCACGTGGCGGTCTGGCCCGGCGGCATGCACAACACCCCGGACATCACCCGCTTCATCGCGCTCGAAGGGCGCTCCTACGTGCTTTCGGTGAGCGGTCTGCTGCGCCCATCCGACATCCCCGAGGGCACGCCGTTCCGGGCGGAACTGCTGGCCACCCATCAGGAATTCTTCGCCAATGGTGGGACGGCGGCGGCGGCCCCGGACGGCTCGTGGCTGCTTGAGCCGGTGATGGGCCAGGAGGGACTGTTCGTGGTAGACATTGAGCACGAGAAGGTGCGCGAGGAGCGGCAGAATTTCGATCTGGCCGGTCATTACGCCCGCCCGGATGTGACGCAGCTCCGGGTCAATCGGACGCGGCAGACCCTGGCACACTTCTCCGACGAGGACGTTCGCGACTGGAGCGCCGAAGAGCGCGGCAAAGAATAGAGAGCTTTCAGCATTGGCGTGCCGTCTGCGACGAACTCCATGCCCTTCGTTCCGATTCCGGTACAGTGCTGCCTCTAAACTGAAGGACATGACCGCTTCCTCCGAGATCCGTACCCGGCTCAATGCCCTGGCCACCGCCCTGCGCCATTTTCACTCGGCGCTGCTCGACGTGGCCAAAGGCGAGCACGAGTTCCGCGAGGGGCGCATCGACGGCCCTTTTGCCCTCTACGGCCTGGTCATGAACCATCCCGGTTTCCAGTGGCTGCGCCCGCTGAGCGGCCTGATGGCTACCCTCGACGAGGTGACCGACAGCAAAACCGACCTGAGCGGGCGCAACGTGCAGGACGTGACCCAGGCGCTGAACATGCTGATGCAGGGAGACGATCCACAGTTTGCCGACTTCCGCTCCGGCTACGCGCGGGCCAGCAGCGACGCGAAGGTGGCGGCCACCGAGGCCCGCTGGCGTGAGGCGCTGGCCGCCGCCCAGCCGGAAGACCGAAGGGGCACGGCGCCGGGAAGCCTGGAGGCGTGAAGATCATCGTGGGGCTGGGCAACGTGGGCGCGCAGTACGCCCGCACCCGGCACAACGTCGGCTGGCTGGTGCTGGACGAACTGGCGCGGCGACACGCGGCGGCTGGGCAGGGCTGGCGCAAGGACACCCACGCCGATCTGTTCGAGCTGCGCCCGGGCACAGGCAGTGTCGGTACAGAGAAGGTCCTGCTGGTGAGGCCCCAGACCATGATGAACCTGTCGGGGCGGGCGGTGCAGCCGCTGCTGGCCTACTACCGGCTGGAACCGGACGCCCTGCTGGTGGTGCAGGACGACCTCGACAGTCCGTACGGGCTGCTCAGGCTGAGGCACGGCGGCAGGCACGGCGGACAGAACGGCCTGCGCGACATCATCGCCCGGCTGGGCACCGAGGCCTTTGACCGCCTGAAAATAGGTATCGGCAGGCCTCCCGCCGGACGCACCGCTGCCGACTGGGTGCTGAGCCGCTGGGCCGACGACGAGCAGGCCACCTTGCAGCAGCTCGTGACTCTGGGGGCAGACGCCGCCGAGACGTGGGCCACCCTGGGACGGGCAGAGGCGCAGGGCCGGTACAACAGCACCGATCTGCGGCCTGTCCCGATCAAACCTGAGCCTGTCAAACCTGATCCTGCCGAATCTTCTCCAGGCAAGCCTGCGCCTGGGCCAGAGGTGGCGTCCGAAGCTGAGCAGGCACGACGTGAAGACCGGACAGCGAAGAGTGAAGGGTGATTGGTCACAGCTCAGCTTCTGCCTGACGGCGCGGGTCACGCTTACCCAGAGGTTCAGGCGTCCTCAACCCGAGCGTTCCAGACAACATTTTTCCGGTTTCGATCAGACAGGTCTGGAAGTTTGTCTGAACTAGAGCATTTGTCCGAATTCCGGTACGAGAGAACCGTACTCTCGTCCCTCCATTCTCCCAACTGCTCACCAAATTTACTCCCTCCGGTCGGTCAAAATAAGAAGGCTATTTTGACAAATGCTCTATTAAGGTCAATGCGCCTTGTCAGCGATTGTTCCCCAAATCTCAATAAAATAACCAGCGGGAAGGCGTTCAAATGCCTTCTCACTGGTTAACACTTGCGGATTTATCATCAAACCCGGTCTATCTGAAGCCCAGTCGAAGGTTCAGTCGCCGCCGAGCATCACCGGGGCGCTCAGGCTGTTCTCGGCCTCGCGGTAGCCCTCTTCCTCGTGCGACACCAGATCGATGCCTGTGGTTTCCTGACGCTCGGTCACGCGCAGCGGCATGATCAGCCCGATCAGCTTGAGCAACACGAAGCTGCCCGCGCCCACGAAGGCCAGGGTGGTGACCACGCCCAGCGCCTGAATCCCGAGCTGGCCCCAGTTGCCGTCCACCACGCCGCCCGCGATGGTCTGGTTGACGAACTTGCTGGCGAACACCCCGGTCAGCATGGCCCCCACGATTCCGGCCACACCGTGACAGGCGAACACGTCCAGAGCGTCGTCCATTTTAAAGCGGGTCTTGAGCTGCACCGCCCAGAAGCTGGCGCTGGCGGCCACCAGACCGATCACCACGGCGGCCATCGGCGACACGTAGCCGCAGGCGGGCGTGATGGCCACCAGGCCCACCACAGCGCCCGTGGCCGCGCCCACGGCGGTGGGCTTCTGGCCGCGCAGCAGCTCCCACATCAGCCAGCCCAGCACGGCGGCGGCGGTGGCGGTGTTGGTGGTCATGAAGGCGTTGCCCGCGATGTAGTTGGCCCCGAGTGCGCTGCCGGCATTGAAGCCGAACCAGCCGAACCACAAGAGAGCTGCGCCCAGCAGCACGAAGGGCACGTTGTGGGGCAGCGAGGCGCGGCGGGTGAGCGGCATGCGCGGTCCGATGACGAGTGCAGCCACCAGTCCAGACACACCGGCGGCGATATGAATCACCGTGCCGCCTGCAAAGTCCAGCACGCCGCGCTTGAACAGCCAGCCGT
>JANXWI010000524.1 GCA_025351205.1 Deinococcus sp. | reverse complement strand
GGGCTGGCGGTCAAGCGGCTGGAACGCGCCCGTTTCGAGCTGCGTTCGCTGGTGCAGCAGCGGGCGCTGGCGCTGGCAAAATCGGCGGGCACGGCGCTGCTCGAAGACGTGGCCTCGGGCCGGGTCAGTGCCGACGAGGCCGCCCGGCAGGTGTTCGCCTCACTGGGACGTGAGGTTGCAGGATCGGAGGCCGCCGGGGTTTCGTCGTCCTCTTCCGAATCTTCCGGGGCGGGGCCATGATGGGCGTTCTGGAGGGGACGAGTGGCGCACCGGCTCTGATTGGCAGGTCAGGCAGGGCGGGTTGGAATTGCAGGCGTTTTCAAGAGTTCGGACGGTTTAACTCTCCCAGTTCGGGCGGATCAGGGAAACGTCGTCTGGGATGTTCGGCCTGCTCACCCCCTCCCCAGCCCTCCCCCCTCAAGGGTGAGGGGCTAAAAGCCAAAGCGTAGTCTTTATCAGAATTCAATCCTCAAGGTTGAAACCTGCCCAATCCACCCACTTTCACTCTCCAACTCGTTTTCAAGGGGGAATCTAAACCATGCAAGATGATCCGCTGATTCAATCGCAGGGCGAACGCCGTATCCGGGTGCTGATCGCCAAGCCCGGCATGGACGGCCATGACCGGGGCGCAAAGATCGTGGCCCGTGCCCTGCGCGACGCGGGCATGGAAGTGGTGTACACCGGGCTGCGGCAGACCGCCGAGATGATCGTGAACGCGGCGGTGCAGGAAGACGTGGACGCCATCGGGGTGAGCGTGCTGTCGGGCACCCACATGCACTACTTCCGCGACATCATGACGCTGCTGCGTGAGCGCGGCGCAGACGACATTCTGGTGTTCGGCGGCGGCATCATTCCCGATCAGGACCTGCCCGCTCTGCTGGAACTGGGCGTGGGCCAGATGTTCACGCCGGGGGCCAGCACCGAGGACGCCGCGACCTACCTGAAACGCGAGGTGGCGGCGCGCTGGGCCAGCCAGTAGGGAACGTTGACGCAGGAGCAACCAGATTCGGTGCGGCAGAATGTTCAACATCGCAGCCGACTGAGACGAAGGTTTCTCCCTCGCCCCTTGCGGGAGAAGGCTGGGGAGAGGGGAACGCAAGCGGCATCGGAACGCCCTGAACGACCATGTTTTCAGGTTGACGACGTACCACTTTACCGTCTCGCACAGGGTTCCTCTTCCCCTCTACCCCTGTGGGAGAGGGGCCTCGCACAGCGAGGGGGTGAGGGGGAAACAGGCCGGGCATCCCACGACTTCTAACCAGACCGGCTGAAGATGGTACGGCCCCGCCCGCATCTTCCAAACGGGCGTTTGTTTTGCTGATATTCTGTCCGGGTCAACCGTCTGCCCAGGCAGAATCTGCTTCACGCCCCTGTATTCCACTCAAAGGAATGGTGCCGCCTTGAAGAAGAACGAATGGATGAGCAGCGTGTATGCCCCGGCAGCCGCGAAGTTTCCCGAGCGCAAGTACAACTTTTCCACGCTCAGCAACCAGACGCCGGAGCTGCTGTACACCGAAGACGACCTGCAAGGGTGGGACAAGGAGAATGACCTGGGCTACCCCGGCGAGTTTCCGTACACGCGCGGCGTGCAGGCCAGCATGTACCGGGGGCGGCTGTGGACCATGCGGATGTTCGCGGGCTTCGGCAGCGCCGAGCAGACCAACGAGCGCTTTCACGCGCTGCTGCGGGCGGGTCAAACCGGCCTGAGCACGGCCTTCGACCTGCCGACCCTGATGGGCTACGACGCCGACCACCCCTTTAGCCGCGGCGAGGTGGGCAAGTGCGGGGTGGCGGTCAGCAGCCTGGCCGACATGGAGGCGCTGTTCGCGGGCATCGACCCGGAAAAGGTGAGCACCAGCATGACCATCAACAGCCCGGCCAACGCCGTGTGGGCCATGTACATCGCCAACGCGCAGAAGCAGGGCAAGGACCTGAGCAAGTTGCAGGGCACGCTGCAAAACGACATCCTCAAGGAATTCATCGCGCAGAAGGAGTTCATCTATCCGCCCGCGCCGAGCGTGCGGCTGGTGATCGACACTTTCGAGTGGGGACCCGTCCACGTGCCGAAATGGAACTTCATCTCGGTCAGCGGCTACCACATCCGTGAGGCGGGCGCGACGGCGGTGCAGGAACTGGCCTTCACGCTGGCAGACGGTTTTCATTACGTGGAAAAGGCGCTGGAACGCGGCCTGGACATCGACGAGTTCGCGCCGCGCATCAGTTTCTTCTGGGACGTCCACAACGACTTTTTCGAGGAGATCGCCAAGTTCCGGGCGGCGCGGCGCATCTGGGCGCGGCAGATGCGGGACAGGTATGGCGCTAAAAATCCCAAGAGCCTGATGCTCCGCACGCACGCCCAGACCGCCGGGGTGAGTCTGCCCGCCCAGCAGCCGCTGAACAACATCGCCCGGGTGGCGATCCAGGCGCTGGCCGCCGTGCTGGGCGGCACCCAGAGCCTGCACACCGACGCCTACGACGAGGCGCTGGCTCTGCCCACCGAGGAAGCGGCCACGATTGCCCTGCGGACCCAGCAGATCATCGCCTACGAGACCGGCGTGGCCGGCGTGGTGGACCCCCTGGCAGGCAGTTACTACGTCGAGAAGCTGACCAACGACATCGAGGCGGCGGCCCTGGGGTACATCGAGCAGATTCGGGCGATGGGCGGGGTAGAGACAGGCATCGAGAACGGCTTTTTTCAGGCCGAGATGGCCGAGGCCGCCTTCCGGTATCAGCGCGAGGTCGAGCGCAAGGACCGCGTGGTGGTGGGCGTCAACGACTTCGTGCAGGAGGCAGTGCAGATTCCCATTCAGCTGGTCGATCCCGCCGTCGAGAAGACGCAGCAGGAACGGCTGGCACGGGTGCGGCGCGAACGCGACCCGCAGCGCCACGCAGACGCTTTGAAGGCGCTGCACGACGCCGCCGTGAACAACCAGAACACCATGCCCGCCTTCCTGGCCTGCGCCCACGCCTATTCCAGTCTGGGTGAACAGATGGACGTGCTGCGCAAGGTGTTCGGAGAGTACGTCGAGACGGCGGTGATGTAGAGCATTTGTCAAAAAGGCGTTCTCTTTTTGACCGACCAACGGGAGTGAATTTAGTCGAGCAGGTGGGAGACTGGAAGGACAAGAGTGTTGTTCTCTCGTACCGGAATTTGGACAACTGCTCTAGGGGCCAGCGGGCGATCACCGGAGTCGCCAGATCAGCTCCGGAGTGTTCAGTCCAGAATGTTCAAACTACCCCCAACTTCACCCATGAAGAAGGGGGGAGTTTTTATTCCGGTCAGCTGTGATAATGACTATCATCCTGTACGGGATGGCGACGTGGGCCTGCCGTGCCCGATTGAGCCTAAGAAGACTCTTTTCATCATCTGCCACCCTGTTTCTTC
>JANXWI010000506.1 GCA_025351205.1 Deinococcus sp. | reverse complement strand
GGGCTGGCTGCCCAACACCGTCAACGGCCTGCTGCTCGACGCGCTGCTGTGGATCGCCCGGACCTTCGGGCAGGCCCCTTTTGGACATGATACGACGCTGCCCTGGGGCACGGTGTCGGCGGCAGGGTACGCGGCCTACGCAGTATTTGCTGCGGCAGGCGTGCTGTGGCTGAGCGGGCGCGTCCGGCTGCCCACACTGGCCGCAGTGGCGCTGCTGTGCACGCTGGGTACGGCGCTTCCGGCGCGGCTGCTTCCGGCACGCGAGGTCGTGTACCTGGACGTGGGCCAGGGCGATAGCACCCTGATACGGGCCAATGGCCTGAACATGCTGATAGACGGCGGCGGCACGCCCAGGGGCGACTACGACGTGGGGGCCGGGACGGTGGTCCCCGCCCTGCACGCGCTGGGCGTGACGGGTCTAGGTGTGGTGGTGGCGACCCACGCCGACGCCGACCACATTGAGGGGCTGCAAAGCGTGCTGCGGCTGATGCCGGTGGGCGAACTGTGGATCGGGGAGCGCCGGGCGGACAACCCGGTGCTCGCGGCGCTGCTCGCTGCGGCTGCGGCGCGGCACGTTCCGGTGCGCGAGGTCAGGCGCGGCGACAGCGTGCAGTCGGGCGACATCGCGCTGAACGTGCTGTGGCCCAGAGGCGCGCCCTGGTCCACGGCCAGCAACGACAACAGCGTCGCCATCGAACTGGTCGGCCCGAGGTTTCGCACCGCCTTCATGGGCGACCTGGCCGACCCCGCCGAGGAGATGCTGGGCGTTGGAAAACTCGACCTCCTGAAACTGGCCCATCATGGCAGCCGGTTTTCCAGCGGCGAGACGTTCCTGCAAGAAACTCAGCCTGTAAACGCCGTGATCAGCGTGGGGCGCAACACCTACGGGCATCCGAACGGTGACCTGCTGGCGCGACTGGCCGCCCGGAACGTGAAGGTCTGGCGCACCGATCAGGTGGGTACGGTCCGCTGGCCGATTCCCTGAATAGCGCGGCCCTGAGGGCTAAACTGCGCCTATGAGCGACCTTGACGGCAGAATCGGCGGCATCCGCGTGGGCTACGACCTGAACGCCGACTGGAACGGCACACAGCTTTCTGGCAGGATCGGCGGGCACCTGGAGGGCAAGGACATCCGGCTGAGCCTGAACGGGGACCGGGTGGACGGGCGGGTGGGCGGCCTCATCGGCGGCTTCGACGCGGACGGGAAGTTGAGCGCTACCGAGCTGAAGGTGCGGCTGGGCGGCATGGTCGAGGGCGACGACGTGCGGGCCACGCTGACCGAGACCAGTGCCGAAGGCCGTTTCAGCGGGCGGATCGATGGCAAAGACCTGCGGCTGGAGCTGGAAGGAAACCGCCTGCACGGACGAATCGGCGGCGTGCTGAACGGCAAAGACGTGAATGTGAGGGTGGACGGCGTGCCGCTGGGGCTGGCGGTGCTGGCCGCCGTCTGCGCGTACAAAGCTCTGGAAGACCACGAGGCCGGGGAGCAGCGGGAGGATCGGGGGGAGTGACCCGTGATCGCGCCCTCACCCTCTCGGTGCGCGAGGCCCTTCTCCCGAAAGGGGAAAGGGGGAACGGCCAAAGTCAAAGCCCTGGGTTAAACAGAGATCGTCAGAAAAGGCGCACAGCTGTGACCGATCTCGCTCGCGCTGGAAGCCAGGTCAGTCAGATGACGAGGGTGCCCGCCAGCAACACCACCATCGACCGCGACAGAGTTCGGGGAATCGGTGATGCCACGCTTCCTTCCTGGCGCGATATCTGGTCTTATCGTCCCCGCGATCTGCTCAGCCACACGAGAACCCCCATCGGCGCAGCGCCGATCACGATAGCCACAGTGACGGTGAAGAGGGTCGTGGCGGCGAGATCACCACCACCGGACAATGAATACAACACCACCAACAGCCAGCACAATGCCCATGCGAAGGCACCCAGCATTCTCAGCGCACCCAGAATAACGGTGCCGGACGGAGTCGGATTCTCGGCCTCTTTGCGAGGTGGCTTCACATCAGGTTCGTTCATCCCTCCTCCTTCAACCCCTGAATCTCCTCGATGAAGCGTTCCAGGCTGTCGAAGTCGCGGTACACGCTGGCAAAGCGGATGTAGGCCACGTCGTCCAGCGGGCGCAGAAAGGTCATGGCACGCTTGCCGATCTCGCGGGCGTCTATTTCGGGGGCCTGCACCTCGTCCTCGAAGCCGTAGGCGAAGGCCCGCAACGTCTCGGGCAGCACCGGGCGCTTCTCGGTGGCGAGCGTCAGCCCGCGCAGCAGCTTGTCGGGGTTGAAGGCCTGCCGCACCCCGCCGCGTTTGAGCACCATCAGGGGTTCCAGCTGCGCCCGCTCGTAGGTGGTGAAGCGGCGGCCACAGCTCAGGCACTCGCGCCGCCGCCGGATCGCGCCGCCCTCGTCTCCGGGGCGCGAATTGACCACCTTGCTGTCGGGGGCCGAGCAGTAGGGACAGCGCATCAGAAAAACCTCTGGGTCAGGCCAAACATAGCCCCTTTTATCACGCCGTATAAGTCGGGGGAAATCCAGACTGGGCGCTGGGCTGACGCTGCAAGAC
>JANXWI010000504.1 GCA_025351205.1 Deinococcus sp. | reverse complement strand
GCTTGACCGCTTCTTGGTCAGAACAGCGCCGCTGGCGACGCTTGACCGCTTCTTGGTCAGAACAGCGCCGCTGGCGACGCTTGACCGCTTCTTGCTCAGAACAGGACACCGCTGTTCATCCAGAACCTGCCGTAGCCAGTGCGCGGCGGCACCCGCGATCAGATTCCGCGCATCCTGCCTGTCAGGAAGTACGAAAACGCTCCGCCGCCCGGTCTGGTTGAATTCTCGACGTGCCGGGATTCGACCAGAACCTGCGCGGGGAGCGGCCAGGACAGGGGGATCGCTGCCGATTACTTCGGAGCGTTGATGGCCTCGGCGGCGCGGATCAGTGCCCGGGCGGCGCGGACGTTGCCGCTCTGGGCCTGGGTGCGGGCGTCGTTCAGGTAGCTGCGCCCCCTGACATCGGTGGTGCGGGCCAGCAGCGCGTCGATACGGGTCAGCTCGTTCTGAAGGCGGGCGGCGTCGGTCATCCGGGTGCCGGGAGCCTGCCCGGGGCGCTGGCCCTGCTGATTCTGCTGGCCCTGGGGAGCGGCCTGTCCGGGCTGCTGCACGCCTGGACGCTCGTAGCCTGGGCGCTGGGTTCCTGGGTTCTGGGTTCCTGGGCGATAGGTTCCGGGGCGCTCGTTGCCGCGTCCCCCTCTGCCGCGCTGCTCAGCACCGGGCTGCCCGGCCAGTGGACCGCAGTTGGCCGTCCTGCCGTTCGCGCCGGGTCGGGGCAGGGCGTTCTTCATGGCCGCCGGAGTGCCGGGCGCGGCGGTGGTGTTGCCCGGAGCAATGTTACCGGGAGCGGTGTTGCCCAGAACTGCGGGTGCCGCAGCGCCGGGGCGAGGAGGTCTGGCCTGGCCCTTCATGGGGTGGGGGGCGCAGACCTGGCCGGGCTGGCCCGCTGCCGCAGCGCCAGCCGGGGCCAGCGGAGTCGCAGTGAGGCCCTTCGGCGCCGCAGGGGCAGGGGCCGCCGGGCGAACCTGGGCCACCAGAAGGGCGGGCAGGGTGTCCTGAACACCGCTTCCCGCCGCGAAGGCGGTACTGGTGGCGAGGACGAACAGGGCAGTCAATGTGTTGATGTTGTTCATGCGTGGTCTCCCTTGTGTTGTTCTGGGAGACAGTCTGCGGGGAGCCGCTGAACGCTCCGGTGCCGGAAGCTGAATGCTGGCTGAATAAAGGCCGTGTAAAGGCACGGATCAGCCCGCCCCCGCAGACCGCAGACGCTGGCTCACCGAAACACCGAACAGGGTGCCGGCTCCGACGACAGCGAATCGGAAGAATGCCGTCCGGAACGCCAGATTCGGTTGCTCTGCGCCTCCGGCTCGTCGTGAACGGACCGTCCATCCTGCTCAGAGAAGCGCGGTCTCCTGTCCAGAACAGCGCCTCCAGGGAGACTGGCTTACCGGGGTCTATCCATTCCCGATACGAACGAAATCAACCGGAGTCGGTACGGGGCAGCGTCAGTCCCACTTCCAGCTCGCCTGTGTACTGCGCGGCGAAGGCGTCGCCGCCGTGGGCCTGGGCCACCGCCCGCACGATGGCCAGCCCCAGGCCGGAGCCGCCCGGTGCGGCGTCCGGGCCGCGCGCGAAGCGGTCGAACAGGCGCGGCAGAAACGCCGGGTCCAGGGTGGCCGGGTTCAGCACGCTCAGGCGGACGCTCTGGCCCTGTGCCACGGCCCTGAGCGTGACCGTGCCGCCCGCCGGGGTGTGAGCGGCAGCGTTGCGCAGCAGGTTCAGCAGCGCTCCTTCCAGCCGCTCGGGGTCGGCGTACACGGACAGCGGCGCGGGAGAGTCGAGCAGAAAGCTCAGCTGCGGGGTCAGCCCCTGCGTGGCCTCCAGCACGCCCGAGAGCAGCGGCGTCAGCGGCAGCCGCAGCGGGCGCAGGCCCTCGCCCGCGTCCAGCCGGGTCAGGGTGAGCAGGTCATCGACCAGCCGCCCGGCCCGCCGCGACTCGCGCCGCAGGTTGGCGATCAGCCTTGATCTGGCCTCGGCTGCCTGAACGCCAGCGTCGTCTGCGTGGCTGCCGTCTGGAACGCGCTCCAGCACCTCCAGGCTGCCTGCTATGGCGGCCAGCGGCGTGCGCAGTTCGTGGCTGGCGTCGGCGGCAAACGCGCGGGTGCGGGCCTCCTCGGCAGACAGGCGGGCAAAGGCGTCCTGAAGGCGCGACAGCATGCGGTTCAGGGCCAGGGCCAGCCGGTGCAGCTCGTCTTCCGGCGGGGCCAGCGGCATGCGCTCGGACAGGTCGCCCACCCCCAGCCGCGCGGCCTGCGCCGCCATGACCCGCAGCGGGCGCAGCCCCAGGCGCAGCAGCCACGCGGTCAGCGCGCCCGTGAGCAGCAGGGCCGCCAGCGCGATCACGGCGTAGGTCTGCACCACCCGGCTGGTCAGGGCGGCGCTGTCGGCGGTGTTCAGGGCCAGCCCCAGCACGTTGCCGCGCCCGTCCGAGAGCAGCCGCAGCCCCTGCCACGTCGCCCGGCCCGTCTGCCTGGCCGCGTTCAGCAGCGTGCCCGGCGGCAGGGGGCGGCTGAGGCTGTCGCTGAGGTAGGTGCTGGAAGCGGTCTTCAGGAAGCCCCAGCTTCTGGCGTCCTGGGCCGCCTTGACCAGCGACTGGAACACCTGATACTCGTAGTCCTGCCCGCTGCCGGTGTCCTGCTCATTCGTCGTGCCCGCGCTGCTTTCCGCCGACTGCACGATCAGGGCCAGCTGGGCGTAGGCCCCGCGTTCGGCCTGCGCCCCGGCGAACGCCTGTACGCCCAGCCCCAGCGTGACCCCGATCAGCACCAGAGCCAGCAGCAGCAGCCCCAGCAGCAGCGCGGTGAGGCGGGCCGACAGGCTCAGCGCGGGGCGGCGCACCCCTCAGGCCCGCAGCCGCAGCGCGTAGCCCGCGCCCCGCACCGTCTGGATCAGCTCCGGCTCTCCGAGTGCCCGGCGCAGCTGCCGCACGTACACCTCGACGATGTTGTCGTCGCCCATAAATTCCGGCCCCCACACGCTGTCGAGCAGCAGGGCCTTGCTCAGGGCGCGTTCGGGGTGACGCAGCAGGACGGCCAGCAGGTCGGTGGCGCGCGGCGTGAGGTCCAGCTGCCTGCCGCCGCGCGTGGCCTCGCGCAGATGGGTGTCGAGGCTCAGGTCGGCGTACCAGAGGGCGCGGCCCTGCTCCGGCTGACTGCGGCGCAGGATGGCCTGCACACGGGCCACCAGTTCGCCGAAATGAAAGGGCTTGACGAGGTAGTCGTCGGCCCCGAGTTGCAGGCCGTGAATCCGGTCATCCACCCCGTCGCGGGCGGTGAGCATGATGGCCGGAACCTGTGAGCGTTCGCGGATGGCCCGCAGCACCGCGAAGCCGTCCAGCCCCGGCAGCCCCACATCCAGCACCACCACGCCCGGCTGCTCGCGCCAGAACAGCTCCAGCGCCTGCGACCCGCTGGCCGCGTGCAGCACCCGGAAGCCCTCGTAGCCAAAGCCCAGCGCCAGATAGTCGCGGATGCTGGCGTCGTCTTCCACGATCAGGATGGTCGGCTGCGGCGAGGGCGGGGCGGTCATGGGCACATGGTAGAGCAGCCCTTCAGACTGGAGGTTCGGCCCAGATGTTCAGCCCGGCGTTCTGGACAGATGGCTCTGGCCGGGAGCGTCAGTTGAGTTTCGGGAAGGGTCTCAGGCGGGACAAATCTCAGCCGGGGCGCGGCAAGACTGGAAACAGACCGAGCGCCGCCTCGACCTGCGCCACCCGCTCGGGCACGCTGCCGCTGAGCAGGGTGTACGCCCGCCCCCGCGTGTGCAGGTCCTGCAAGAGGTGCGCCTGCTGCACCCCCCGCACTGCCTTGTTGCTGCGCCAGCCGTCCTGCTCGAAAGCAATACTGGGGTCACAGACAAAGGTGTGGGCGTAGCGGGCGGTGCAGGCGTCTGCGAGCGCGTGCAGCTGGGGCAGGGCCGCGCCCGTCAGCAGGTAGCTCCACATCAGGGTGGTGGCGGCGTCGGTGTCGCAGAAGACGAAACGGTTGGCCGCGCCGGAGCTGGCCGCCTCGCGCTCCAGCGCCCGCTGCCCGTGGGCGATTTCCAGAAAGTGACGCGGGTTCAGCGCCCCATTCTCGCGTTCATACACGTCCCGGCCATACTCGCGCACGAACGCAGTACCAAAATGCCCGGCCAGCGCCGCTGCGAGCGTGCTCTTGCCGGTACTCTCGGCCCCCAGAATCGCCACGCGCTGCACGAAATGGGCGTACACCAGCGGGTTCAGGAAGCGCCGCAGCCCGTGGGGGTCGGCCCGCAGCGCCGTGCCCGAAACAGGAAGCTGCACCCGCGCCGGGTCGACTGACACATGCACCGCTCCCAGCGCGGCGGCGAAGCCTTCCCCGTAGGCTTCGGAGGTGAACACGGCGTCCGCCCTCACGTTCCAGCTGTCCAGCACACCCTTGCAGTAGGCGTTGTGGACTTCGGCAGGGGCGCTGTCGAAGGGCGGATTGGGAGCGTCGGGCAGCAGCGTCAGCGCGGGAAACAGATGCGCCGGGAAGACCTGCCGCAGCCAGCCCCGCCGCAGCGGAGAGGGCATGTGGGCGAAGTCGGGCCGGGCGTAGCACCACACGCTGACCTGCCCACACTGTTCCAATGCCGCGCGTATCAGCAGTTCGTGCCCGGCGTGCAGCGGCGCGAACTTGCCCACGATCAGGCCGTGCTTATAACGAGGCAAGGGGCAGCGCTCCCGTGCGCCGTTCATCCTGCTGCCACACCCACCAGCCATACGCGCTCATGCCCGCCAGCACGAATTGCAGGCTGAACAGCGCCCAGTACGAGGTATGAAAATAGTACGCGGCGCCCACGGCGTTCGAGAGAATCCAGACGGGCCAGCTCCAGGCCCACCTGCGGGTGGTGCCGAAGTTGGCGACGAGTTGCAGCAGCACCACCGTGAACTGCACCCAGTTCCAGCGGGCCGAGAAGTCGGTGACGTAGACTGTGAAGCCGAAGATCAGCAGGCTGGCCGCCCAGGTGACGCCGTACCACGCCGGCTCGTTGAACTTCAGTCCGCCCCGGTCGCGGCGTTCCTCCAGGCTCCAGAGGTATAGGCCGTGAATGCCGAAAATCAGGTAGCACACCTGAAGGCCCGCCAGCATCCACAGCCTGCCCGACGCGAACAGCAGGAAGTACGGCAGCAGCGAGGCGTTGCTCCAGTGCCAGTAGGCGCGGCGCTTGGCGAACAGAAAATACAGCGACACCAGCACGGCGAAGGCGCCTGTGAGGTCGAGCAGCCAGCTGGGAAGGGTGGTCAGGAACTGGTTCATAGATGCCTCCTGGGGTTTGTGTTGGCTGTCGTTGGGCGTACCCTGGGGCATGAAGCTCATTGCAGCTGCGGCCATCGCCGCCAGACGTCCTTCTGATGCGGACTTCACCGGACAGGTCTGGATGGAACCCCTGGCCAGTGGCGTGCTGCGCGTGACCTTCGCCCCGGGTGCCCGCACCGCCTGGCACACGCACCCACAGGGGCAGACGCTGCTGATTGTGAGTGGCACGGGGCTGGTGCAGAAACGCGGTGAGGCGGCCCTATCTTTTGCGGCGGGCGACGTGGTGAGCATCGGGGCGGGCGAGGAGCACTGGCACGGGGCCGCGCAGGGCAGCCTGATGACGCACTTCGCCCTTCAGGCCGGGGAAACCGTGTGGCTGGCGAAGGTGACCGACGAGGAGTACGGCGCGAAATAGATCAGCCCTCGCCGCGAAGCTCTGAGCGCAGTTCCATCAGCAGCTCGCCCAGGCGGTTGCGCCCTGTTCCGTCGCCGCCGTCGGCCCAGTAGCGGTCATTGTTCGTGTGTTCGGTCAGCACGGCGTCTCCAGTGCCCGTCAGCAACTCTCGCAACTGGGGGTGCTGGGTGAATTTGGCCCGCAGCGCGGTCATCATCACCTCGTCCTTCATGGCGTCCCAGTCGGAGCGAAAGGGCAGGTCGCGGCGGCGGCCCATCTGGGCGGCGAGCATGGGCGTGGGCTGCTGCCTCAGCTCCTCGGCGTGCGGCGTGCCCGCAAACTTCTGCGCCTGAAAGTAATGCTCGGAGGTGGGCCAGAGCAGCCCGTCCAGCTCTGTGGGGTGGCGGCTGAAGTTGCTGAACTCGCCGTAAGGTTTGTCGGTGGCGTAGAATAAAATCTGAGGCATGGGCACGCTCCTGATTGGCTACAGTTTCTGTTTGTGATGCAGCTTCTACATTCATGGCCGAACACTTGTGAACGCGAATCCTCCACCAGATACAGTGCCCAGAGGGACCAGAATTGCCCTGGGCGTTTTCTGGTTGATCATTGTTGTGGCCTTCGGCAGCCTGGCTTATGTATTCGCCGGGCCTTTCGTGTGGGAAATCTGGCTTTCTCAGACTTCAAAGGCGGTGGCGCTGACCATTGCGAGAAGTGAGGTTTACACAAGAGAGGATCAGGGCCGAACTGCTCATATCAGTTGCCAGGTCAGGTCTTATATCCAGAATGATGAGCAACACTGGGTAGAAACCAGAATTCATTCTGAAGCCTGCCTGAAAAAAGAAGTTATTCCTGTTGAACTCGCCAGAGGTCAGGTGGTTACGGCCCGCAGAAGTGCGCTGAATGGTGGATACACCCGGAAGGACCATGACGACTTTATTTTAATTGCTGTGGCCTTCTTCCTGTTTGTCCTGGTACTTGCCGCGCTCGACAGGTTAATCCGGTTGTGGTGGCAGCGAACCCGCAGGAAGTGAGAGAGAAGATATCGGTCCAGTTGTTGTTTATTCCTCCTCCGGTCCCACGCGACTCAGAGTGGCGACCTGCCGCGCCAGGGCCGTCAGTTTCCAGGCAAGGCCGGAGCCGGTATCGGCCCACTCATCGCGGCTTGGCACAGTTTCCTTTGAGAGCAACCCAAGTTGCTGAAGCCCCAGCAGCGCGGCCAGAAACTCCTGCCGCGTCAACCCGGCCACGGTGGCGGAGGTGTTCACCGGCAGGCTGTCCTGATACGGGTCTATCGGGTCCAGCAGTTGAAAATAATCGACGAACACCTTTAATTCCCGGCCTGACATGCCCTCCACAATCCGCATGGTCTGAACCTTGTCCAGGGTCGGCGGCGGGAAGCTTAGCGCGCACCCGGCCAGAGCGCGGGCGATGAAGCGCAGTTTGTCTTCGCTTTCCGCTATTTCCGCCGCCCGAAGTGCCTGCATGACGTTGGTGGTAAACGCCTCGGATTTGACGTATTCGTGGTCCAGCCTTAACGTTCCGGCTTCGATCTTCTGGTTGAGCAGGCCGACTTCGTACCGGAGCGCCTGCTCCAGTTGTTCGATTTTGCGCTGGCTGGCCGCGATATATATGCCCTGGAGGATGGAAACGGGAATGTTAACGCCGGGAATGGTGGCGAGGACAGGGAGGAGGCGTTCTAGGTGCTGGGTCACGGTCTGGCGTCCGGCGTGCCGTAGAAGGGGTAAACGGTTTTGAGGGCGGCCTCTACCGCCGCCAGCGTTTCCTGCGGATAGGCAGGCTCCAGGGCTTCACCGTCATCCGTCGCGCCAAGTTTCAGCAGGACGTACAGACTTTGCAGCGTCTGCACCGCCAGGACCGCGCCGGGTGGGATTTTTCCCGGCTCCAGCACAGTCCAGAGCGTCTGGTAACCAAAAAGCCAGTCCTGGATGTCTTGTGGCTCAAAGGCTGGACGCGACAGGACAGCCAGCATCGCCAGTGCAATACGGTCATTCTCGGCCTGACTGAGATACAGCGGCAAGGTTTTGAGCCGCTCGGTGAAACCCGCCATCAGGTGCCGGAGCGGGCCGCGTTCATCTTCCGCGAGTGCCCACTCGAAGGCGAAGTCTGCGCCGTGAGCCACGGCATGAATCCACCCGGTGCCGTCTTCGTAAGAGCGCACGTCCGGCTCGTCGGGATACCACCGCTGCCAACGCTCCAGCCAGGGCTGCACGGCGTGCCGGGGCAGGAGAGATTGCTTTCTGTTCCAGCGAACGACCTCCGCGAGAATCAGCACGCTGAACGAGCGCAGCAGGATATTCGGGTGTTGCAGGTTGGCGGCGCACTGATCGCCTATTTCCTGTAATCCGGCATCGAAATGCCCGGCCCGAATCCAGCTGGCGAGCGTGCCATACGCCTGCTCGTCGCGCACGGCGGGGTCCGGGTCGCCCAGCATGCCGAGCAGTTCATCCAGCGTATCGAGTGGATTAACGTCTTCTGGCACGGCGTAATCTTTTTTCGCTACTGCTGCCCAGTCCATCTACACCCGCCCCCGTACCTCGTCCAGCGTATCTTCCACCATCAACTCTCCATCCCTGAATACGACCCGCAGCACCGACCCCGGAAACTCCGTCTCGAAGGTCTGATACTGCTTGGTCACGTAGCGCCCGCCTTCCATCACCAGGTCCAGCACGCCGTCCTTGCTCCGTTTGCCAGGGTCGGTCACTGGGTCTTTGTAGATCGGCTGAAAGTGCCCGTCCACCATGCCCGCGCTGGCCTTGTAAGCGAAGCGTTGCGTATCGCGGTTCACCTGTTGCAGCAGTGCCCCGCCCATGCCGAAGCCCACGTTCTCGGCGCTGAAGCCGTCACCTATTACGGTCTGCAAAATCTCGCGGATGCTGTCCTCGTCGATGCCGTCGCCCTGAATGACGCGCACGTGCCGCAGCACCTTGTAGCCTTTGCTGTTCAGGTCGTG
>JANXWI010000449.1 GCA_025351205.1 Deinococcus sp. | reverse complement strand
ATTCCGGTACGAGAGAACAACCAGGGCGTCCCTCCATTCTCCCACCTGCCCGACTAAATTGACTCCTTCCAGTCGGTCAAAATGAAACTGCCATCTTGACAAATGCTTTAGAACAAGCAGAAGGGCAATACAGGGTCAGTTCATGGGTCAATGATACCCTGAAGAATCTCTAAAGGATGAATGAAATAACCTCCGGCTTCAATTGCTCCGAACTGGATGTCAAAGGTACGGTGCACGAAAGAGACCAGCCGCGTCCTCATATATTAGAGGACGCGGCTGATTCAGTTGAAATTGGACTTTGAACCAATCAGTTCTTTATGCCGAGAGCGATACCGTTAGAAGAGAGCTTGTTCAACCAAGCCTGGTATTCCTGCTTTTCCGTATCTAGTGTCGCCTTTCCACCATTTGTATTGTTGTTACAGTAGCTGCCTCCGATTGAGCAACTCGGAAACCACCAAGGATTACTTTTAGTATTGCCACTGGAATCGACGACAGTCCAGGCAACATAATTACCATCCACGGAGTTGTTTCTAAATGTTGATACTGATGCCGCATTGGCTGAATCCCAGAGGTAGACACCGACATTCTGTCCCAAAATACGACGCCCATCAGACAATAACCCGCTTGAGATAACTCTATTGTTGTACATATGGTTTTCTGTTCCACCTGCGAGTGCTAAGCCTTGATTGGTGGTGCTTACGATCTGGTTATTGTAGACATTTGTATATCCGTTGTCCAATGGATTATACACCAAACCGTCACCCACAAGGATGCCACCGCCGGCATAGCTGGATTGAGCAGCAGGTTGAGAGTTATAGGCACCCTGGATGTAATTATCATGAATGAGTATGGGGCTTGACGGTGTACCGCTGCTCAGATACATATTAATATTCTCTTCTACTTGGCTTTTACCAGGCTCGTTGATAACTTCATTCCAGGCAATATCAACATTAGGAATGCGTTTCACGTCATTGAATTGAATCATATGAGCCGTCCCTTCAGACCGATCCATAACATATCCATTATTTCCATCACTTAGAAGACCATTAATATTCTTAAATTTGTTACCGAACATTTTTACAGTATCTCCTCCATCGGGATTGCCTTTATAATTTCGAAAATAAGCTCCAATTGTATTTTCCGCATAACTATTCTCGACACGGACACTGATGAAGTCCTCGACCACTATAAACTTGCCCACGGTCTGACCATATACATTTGGGTTTAAGCCATAACCGTTTACGTTGCGGACTGTCAGTCTATTCGAAAAGCCACTGATCAAGTCTCCCTTGCCACGAAGGTTTGAGTTCTCAATAATCACCGGATCGCTGGTCTGAACACGGACCACTGGAACCCTAGGGTCCTGGCTTTCCCAGTTGCCGCTGTACGTGCCGCCCTTGGTAATCACCAGGGGACCGCTGTAAGCGCCGCTGGGTTTACTGGGTGCGGCAGCCGCGCTCGCCGAGCTGACCTGGCACTGCTTGCCCTGGCCGTAAGCCGGGTCGGTACCGAAGGTGTCGTTCGAGCAGGCGTAGGTGCCCGCGTCCAGGTCTTTCTGGGTCCAGCTCTGGCCGATGCCGTAGCGCACGGTGGAACGCGCCTGGAGCGTGAACGAGCCGTACTCCGAGGACACGGTGGTCCAGGCGGTGTTGGTACCGGAGCATCCCAGCAGGGTCGCGCCCGCCCAGTCCGCGTGGTCGTAGTTCAGGTTGTCGCCGCCGCCGGTCACCACCAGCCGCAGCTGGTTCTTGCCCGTCAGGCTCACGCTGGCAAACTTGGTCGCGCTGTTGCCGGTCATCAGGCCGCTGTCGTAGAGCTTGGTGCCGTCGGCCCAGATTTCAAACGTCACGCTGCCCAGGCTGCGAACCTCGTCGTCCACGCCCACATCGCTCTGAAACCCGCCGCACTGCCCGTTCAGGTTGTAAGTGATGTCTGACGAGGAATGAACGCCCAGGCCGGTGGTGTAGGTCTTGCCCTGAAGGGTGAGGGTGTTGCCGTCGCCGCCGCCGCTCTCGCCGTTGCTCCTGTTTTTTTCGACAGGTCCCCAGCCGCTGCTGGCGCTGCTCCAGTTCTGGGCGCTCAGGTCGTTGCTGCCGCCGGTCAGGGCCTGGGCGCTGAGGCTGGCGTTGCTGTCCTTCCAGCTGTGGTCCTTGCCGTCGTAGACGTATGGCACACGGGCAAGGTCGGGGTTGAGACCTGCGCCGCTGCCGCCCGTGTTTGCCGCCGGGGTGCTGGAGGTGGGCGTGCTGCCCCCACAGGCCACCAGGCCCAGGGTGAGCAGGGTCAGTCCGACGACGGGGCCAGTCAGGCGTGCGCGGTTCAGGGTGGGGGCACTGGTGCTGGGTGTCTTCGGGCTGTTCTTCATGTGTTCTCCGGGGGGTCCGTGGATCGGTCAGGCCAGTGGCCTCGGCGTCTCCTGTAAGCAGGGGGGGCCAGACGGGTAGGGGTACCAGAACTGGCTGGTCTCGTGGATCACAGGGTAGGTGGTACGGGGCGGCGAGGGAGCAGTTGGCCTGAGAAACGTCGGGGCGCTTGGGAGAATGAAGATCAGGGGAAGCGCAGCGGAGAGTGGGGAACTGGACCTGGAAGCGCGCTGATTGGCGTATCCTTCCGCCTCCAGAACCATAACTAAAGACAGTTAGAAGATTCTGTAAAAATCTTCTAATCTACCTGCGAAATTCTCGCAATACGAGGGCAAAAATGTACGAATTGTCATATCGGGGCGGTTCAAAAGTGCGTTTCATACAAAGTAAAGACTTCGATACCATGTCAACCTAAGCCCCGGGTGAGTGAGGGGCGGTCCGGGGCGTTCAGGTCGCGGTTGGCAGGATCGGGGCCGAAGTGAAATTCTGAAAACCGGTGTCCTCATGAGACCCGAAGAGGGTTATTTATAGACGGAGCCGATTCTCATAAACAGGGGCGCTCTGGCTCTCATTTATGAGACGCCCCCCCCTGGTTCCCCAAGGCCGCATCAGAATACGGTCAGACAACTCAGGGGAACTTCCAGTTCCAGAGGCGCTGCCCCTGCGTTCATATGCAGCCCTTTGCCCGCGTCTGGAACGGTGTCGTGGTCAGTGGCAAGCCGTGCTCATCTGCTCTGCCCGGCAAGACAGGGCGCTGCGTCCGGCCCATCCTGTCCAGGTCAGGGCAGCAGCCGCGTTCCGGCCAGACCATGCGCGGCGGCCCTGACCATTCCGGTGTTCATGCCGCTGGCGATGACCGCGAACGGTGCGCCCGCGTCCAGGGCCGACAGGGCCGCCCCGACCTTGGGCAGCATGCCCCCGGCGATCCAGCCCGCCTGGATGCCGCTCTCCACCTCGGCGCGGCTCAGCTGCGGCGCGAGGCTGTCAGGATCGGGGTAGGCGCGGTACACGCCGTCCACGTCGGTCAGAAACAGCACGCCCTGGCGCATGGCCCCGGCCACCGCCCCGGCTGCCGTGTCGGCGTTGACGTTCATGGCCTCGCCGTCCCCTGTTCCAGCGCTCCCTGCCTCACTGTCCCGTGTCTCACTGGCCCCTCTCTCACCGTCCCGGGCCACCGCCACGCAGCCCACCACCGGGGTGATGCCAATCGCCAGCAGCGCGTGCAACAGCGCCGTGTTGACGCTGCTGACCCGGCCCACCCGTCCATACCGCTCCGGGTCGAGGAGGTCGCCCACCAGCAGGCCGCTGTCCCGGCCCATCAGGCCCACGGCGTTGCCGATGTCCTGGCTCAGCTCCTTGTTCAGCTGGCACAGCGCTATTTCCAGGGCGTGCATGACCTCGGGCGTGGTCACGCGCAGCCCGTCCACAAACCGGCTCTCTATGCCGCGCACCTGCAACTCGCGCTCGATGGCTGGGCCGCCGCCGTGGACCACGATTATTGGCATTTCACGGCGCAGCAGGCCGATCTCACGGGCCACGTTACGCCTCAGCTCCAGGCTTTTCATGGCGTTGCCGCCGTACTTGACGATCATGGCCCCCACAATAGAGCATTTGTCAAAAAGGCTTTCTCTTTTTGACCGAGCGGGCAGGCGTCGTGTACGGCGTCCGTTCTGCCCAAGAACTGGAAGGAGTGAATTTAGTGGAGCATTGGGCATGCGGTCAAGCGTGGTCAACCGCGCTGCTCTGACCAAGAAGATGGAGCTGACAAAAGGCAGTTGTTTTGGCAGTGGAATTATGACAAATGCTCTAGTACATGGACAACCGATCAGGGCGGGGTGAATTTAGGCCGCTTCGCTCCCTCACCCTTGAGGGGGGAGGGCTGGGGAGGGGGTGAACAGGCTGAGCATCCAATGACTTACCAGAAGTTGACCCCCCGTCAGATCGGTTGACCGTGTACTAGCGGGCCAGTCAGGATGCCGGTCCGGGATGCTGGACGCCCAGGGGGCTTCTCAGCTGGTCGCGGCCAGCCGTGCAGGGGCCGGAGAGCCGAGCGGCTTGGCGTACCAGGTCATGACCGGGCGGGCGTCGGTGGCGAAGCTGAAACCCAGCCGCTTCCAGAAGGCCACCGCGCGCGGGTTCTCGCCCAGCACGCTGGCCAGCAGCCGGGGCGTGGCGTGGCCGGTCTGAAGCCTGGACGGCTCCAGGTCAGGGGCCTGTGCCCGGCTGTTCTGTACAGGCGGGAGCTTCGAATCGGAGGCTGGCGAGTCTGAGGCTGGCGAATCGGAGGCTGGCGAATCGGAGGTCTGCGGCCCTTGGCCCGCAGGCGCGCTGGTCCGGGTCGCCCGTAACCTGGCCTCCAGCATGCGGACCACCTGCTGCCCCAGGCCACTGCTTTGCAGGTCGCCCCGGATCAGCAGCAGATTGATGGTCACGTCGTCCATTTCAGGAAAGTTCAGCTTGTAGTCCAGACTGCCGATGGGTTCTCCTAGAACGGATTCTTCGGGAACGGATTCTCCGGGCATTTTGGCCCTCTGGTAGATCAGCTCCAGGCAGCGGCGCGGGTCGAACAGGGCGGTCTGAACGTCGCGCTCGACCTCACCCAGCGAGGGCGGGCGGGTACCGAGCAGCGCGAAGTAGTCGGGGGTCCGCAGATACAGTTCGTGAAGCAGTGGCGCGTGGTGCAGGGCCACGGGATGTAAGGCCAGAGATTGAAACTTCAAGGGTGCCTCCACGTCATGACCCCGGGTGCTGACCCTGCTTCCAGTCCGTATGGGCTTACGCCCCGGCACTGCTACAGGCCACCGCTGGCCGACGAGATGTTGAACAGGTGCAGCATACCGCGTGCCTCTTCAAGCCCCTGAGAAAAAGCCGCGCCCAGGGTTGAGACAGCCCTCACGTCCTGCTGACCGCCAGCAGACACCAGCCTGTAGGGGGCGTCCGGCCCACACGGGCGTTGTCATACGGAATTGCACAAAACTCTTGGAGTTTTGGCGAGCGGAGCGGGCAGGCCCCTGATGGGGGTCCGTTCTGCCCAAGAAGCGAGTGGCAAAAAGTACGGTTCGGCGAAGGTGGAAGCGGGCCAGCGTCCTCATGGGCGCTGTTCTGCCCAAGACGGGCATCTGGGCGCTTTCCCCAGATGTTCTGGAATCGCGGAAACCGTATCAGAACCCTGCGCCGTATGACCTTCGCCTGCCGAACGTTAGCGCCCGGAGTCTTGCAGAGTTCTGGCAGCGACGTTCTGGCAGCGAGCTTCTGGCAGTGAGCGTGCCCTTGCCTTTCAGTGCCTTGAATGGGGGGCAGCGCGGCGTGCAGACGTACCCGGCCAGACGTACCCGGCCAGACAGATCAGGCCAGCTGTACCGGGCAATAAAACGGGCGGTGTCCAGTGGCCCGGAGACCCGTCTGGAAACCGCCCGCACGTGTTGTTTCAATCTGGCCTTACATGAACAGTTTCAGCCCTGCCGCCGCGCTTCCCATCCCCGCGTCAGTTCCACTTGCCGCCGCGCCGCACTTCCGGCTCCGGGGCGGCATAGGTCTCCTCGGCGCGGCTGAGCTTCTTGCGTCCGTACAGGCCCTCCAGAACGAACTCAGCGGCAGACACCCGCACGCCGTCGTCGCTGCTGGCAGCGATTTCCAGGGCCAGGTCGTACAGGCCCGGCACCTCGCGGGTCGCCTGGATGGCCCCGCCAGCGGCCCCGGCCTGCGGGAACTTGAAGACGTTGCCGTCCTCGAACCACTTTTCCAGGTTGCGGGTGTCGAGCTGCGCGTAGCGGCGGGCATACACCTGCCCGGCGGCCTTCCTGATCACGTCGCGGGCCACGCTGTCCGCGCCCTTCAGCTCGCCCTCGTATTCCAGCTCCAGCTTGCCGGTGATGGCGGGCAGCCCGGCGTACACGTCGCTGACACGGGCCACACTGCTGGGGTCGCCGCCGCGCAGGCTGCGGGCCTCGGCGTTGGCCCCGGCCAGTTCCATGAGTGAAATCGGCAGCCGCTGCGACACGCCGCTCAGCTTGTCCACGCGCCCGTCTTCGCGGGCCTGGAAGGCGATCTCCTCGATCAGCTCGGCGATAAAGGGCGGGGTGGTGACGCCCGCCGTCTGGTAGGCCTCCTGGGCGGTGATGTCCATGCCCTGCTCGACGGTGCTGGGGTAGTGGGTGCGGATCTCGCTGCCGATGCGGTCCTTGAGCGGAGTCACGATCTTGCCGCGCGCGGTGTAGTCCTCGGGGTTGGCGCTGAACACCAGCATCACGTCGAGTTCCAATCTGATCGGGTAGCCCTTGATCTGCACGTCGCCTTCCTGAAGGATGTTGAACAGCGCCACCTGCACCTTGGGCGAGAGGTCGGCCAGCTCGTTGACCGCGAACACGCCCCGGTTGGCGCGCGGCAGCAGCCCGAAGTGCATGCTTCGCACGTCGCCCAGCGCGGTGCCCAGGCGGGCGGCCTTGATCGGGTCCACGTCGCCGATCAGGTCGGCCACGGTCACGTCGGGGGTGGCGAGCTTCTCGACGTAGCGGTCTGCGCGCGGAATCCAGCGGATCGGCAGCTCGTGGCCGTGCGTTTCGAGCATCGCCCGGCCCTCCGCGCCGATGGGGTTCAGGGGATCGTCGTTGATCTCGCTGCCCTCGATGGCGGGCACGTACTCATCGAGCAGATCGGTGATGGCGCGCAGGATGCGGCTCTTGGCCTGACCGCGCAGCCCCAGCAGAATGAAGTTCTGGCGGGCCAGCAGGGCGTTGACCAGCTGCGGAATCACGGTCTCGTCGTAGCCGACCACGCCAGGAAAGAGGGTCTCGCCGCTTCTCAGCTTGCGGCTCAGGTTGTCGCGGACCTCGTCCTGCACCCGGCGGCTGCGTCCGTCGAAGGGGGCGCGTCCGGTGTATTCGGGCAGGGCGAGAAGGTCGGCCAGCGTGCGGGCATGGGTGATCTCGGGCATATGGCCGGAAGTTAGCATGCCCACACAGGCCCAAATGTCGTGAATGCCGCTGGGCCGTGACGGATTCGCCCTGTCGCCAGCAGGATGTAACAGTCTCGTGGTCACGCTCACAGGGGAGGTGGTTTTGCCTGAAGACGGGACGGTACTTCTGAAGCTGAAACAGTCACTCCTGAAGTCGGGACGGTCACTTCCGAAGCTAAGATCAGGCATATGTGGCGCGCCGCTTCCTTCCTCCTGCTCTCGTTGCTCATGTCCTGTGCCCCGAAACCCGTCGAGGGCCTGAAGACCTATGCCTACGCGGGCGGTCAGCAGCAGGAGGGCAAGATCGCCTACGCCCAGATCCCTCCGGTGGGCGGCGCGTACAGCCCGCTGTGGCAGAGGTGCGCGGCGTACACAGCGCCCCTCTACGACGAGTACGCCGTTCATAGCCTGGAACGCGGCGCGGTCTGGATCACCTACAGTCCGGCGCTCGCGGCTGCCGGGGTGGGCAGGCTCAGGGCACTGCTGGCCGAGCCGAGGGCAGGCAAGGACGACAAAAAGGCGGTTGTGCCCAGCCTGCTCAGCCCCTACGACGGTCTGCCGACCCCGGTGGTGGTGAGCGTCTGGAACGCCCAGGTGCAGGCCAGCAGCGCAGACGACCCCAGGCTGGCGGCGTTTCTGGACCGCTACGCGAAGGAGAGCAGCGCCCCGGAGGCCGGGAAGGGGTGCAGCGGGGGCTATTCGGGGACGCAGTAGCGCTGTGGGACATGCGTGCGGTCCCCGCCCCGTCGGCGTAGACTGACAAGATGACCCCTGGCCTGCCCGCCCCCGCCGAAGCCTTCGCCTGGGTGCGCGACCAGCTGATCGGGGAGGGCACGCCAATTGTTACGCCGTACGGGGAGCGCCGACTGATCTACGCCGACTACGTGGCGTCGGGCCGCTCGCTCAGGTGGGTCGAGGAGACCCTGACCGAGCGGGTCATGCCGCTGTACGCCAACACCCACACCGAGGACAGCCGCAGCGGGGCGCAGACCACGGCGCTGGCGCATCAGGCGAGCGAGTACATCAA
>JANXWI010000448.1 GCA_025351205.1 Deinococcus sp. | reverse complement strand
CCTGTACCGCACGCAGCGACCGAAACAGCACGGCGGCCCGCGTCTGCTGCTGGGCGCTCAGAAAGCTGTTGCGGCTGCTCAGGGCCAGCCCTCTGGCCGGGCCGGAGGCCACGCGCACCGTCGGGACGCCCACCACTCGCGTGTGGTAGTTCAGGTCGCCGACCATCTGGCGCACCACGCTCAGCTGTTGCCAGTCCTTCTCGCCGAAGTAGGCCCGGTCTGCGCCCCTGCCGTCTGCGCCCACCATGTTGAGCAGCTTCATGACCACCGTCGCCACGCCGCCGAAGTGTCCGGGCCGGGCCGCGCCCTCCAATGCCAGCGCCACGTCGCCCACGTCCACGCTGCTGGAAAACCCCGGCGGGTACATGGTGGCCGCGTCCGGGTGAAAGATCAGGTCCGCGCCCGCCGCCCGGGCCACGGCGCGGTCACGTTCCAGGTCGCGGGGGTAGCGCGACAGGTCCTCGCCCGCGCCAAATTGCAGCGGGTTCACGAAGACGCTGACCACCACCACGCTGTTTTCGCCCCTGGCCCGCTCGATCAGCGCGGCGTGCCCACGGTGCAGCGCGCCCATCGTCGGAACCAGCCCCACGCTCGCCGCCCCGTGCAGCGCCGCGTGCAGTTCAGCGGGTGTCCGGGCCACGGGCAGCAGGGTTTCAGCCGCGATGGGGGAGGCCGTCAGTGTCTCGGTCATGCCGATTGCCGCCTGCCACCCTGCCGCCCGTCATCCCGCCGCCCGGTCAGCAGGTGCAGAACGCTGTCGAGCGCCCAGCTCACCACGGTCAGAATCAGCGCCCCGACCACGGCGGCCCCGAAGCCCGAAATGTTCAGGCTGGTCACGCCCGCCACGATGCTCAGCACCACGCCGTTGACCACGAGCGTAAACAGCCCGAGTGTGAGCACGGTGACCGGCAGCGAGAGCAGCAGCAGCACGGGCCGGATCAGCGCGTTGACGAGTCCCAACACCAGTGCCGCCACGAGCACATCCACGGTACGGTTGCCCCCCTCGAAGTACACCCCGCTGTACAGCCGCGTGGTCAGCCACAGCGCCAGAGCATTGAGCAGCAGCTTGATGATGAAATTCCGCATGGCTACAGGATAGAGGGTGATGAGGGGGCAAGGCATGGAATTCAGACAAGTACGGAATTCACGTCTCCAGAATAGAAACCTCGGAGTCTGCGAGTATCGTCACCACCCAGTCACAAACCTGCCTGAACGTTTCTCGGCGGGTGTCCATTTCACCCGTCAGCAGTGGCCTCAGCCACTCGTGCGGCTGCCTGCCGTGTGGCGGGCTGGGCAGGGTCGGCAACAGCTCCCACATCAGTGTGCTGGGCGGAATCGGGCGGTTGTTCGCCGCGCACAGTCCCTCCGCCAGTTTCCAGAGGGTCGTGTTGATCAGGAACGACGCCTGAAGCTCGTCTGTGATCAGGCCGAGTTTGAGAAGTGCGGTGGAAAGCCAGTGCCGGAGCGCCCGTTTCTCTGCCACTGGTGTCTGGTATTCGCTCAGAACAGCCAAGGCCCTCTGCTGGAGGCGCGACAACTCACCTTCCGGGTCGTGCAACAGACGGGCTTCTGCCCACATGTACAGGTTCTGATTGGCACGCCCGAGTTGAAGTGCCGCCTGAGCCAACGTCTGGCCGTGCTGTTCGACGAGGATGCCTGTCTGCCATGAGGCGTGAAATGGACGGGCCTGCGTCCAGTAAACCCGCAGGTCGAGATCGGAACCCGGCCTGGCCGTTCCCCGCGCAACTGACCCGCATACGAGGGCGGCGACTGCGCCCTGTCCTAAGGCCGTTTCCAGCGCCTGCCACACCAGTTGGCGGTGACGCTCATGCTGAATAAATTGTAGGTCTTCTGCCCGGTTCATCTACAACCCAAACCGCGCGTAGATGTGGTCCGCCTGCCGCAGATACCACTGCAAATCGAAGGCGCGGTCCAGATCGTCGGCGCTCAGCGGGTTCTCGGGGTCGCGCTCCAGCAACTCGCGCAGGCCCTCGCCGGTTTCCCAGCTCTGGAGGGCGCAGCGCTGCACCACGCCGTAAGCCGCCTCGCGGGCCATACCCTTCTCGTCGATCAGCAGATGCAGCACCCGTTGGCTGAACACCAAGCCGCCCAGGTCGTTCATGTTTTTCAGCATGCGCTCGGGGAACACCACCAGCCCTTTGAGCACGCCCGTCAGCCGCCGCGCCGCATAGCTGGCGACCTGCACGGCGTCGGGCAGGATGACGCGCTCGGCGCTGGAGTGTGAGATGTCACGCTCGTGCCACAGCGGCACGTTTTCCAGTCCCGTGACCAGGTAGCCGCGCAGCAGGCGAGCGAGTCCGGTCACGTTTTCGGTCAGGATCGGGTTCTTCTTGTGCGGCATGCTGCTGCTGCCCTTCTGGCCCGCCCCGAAAGGCTCCATCGCCTCGCGCACCTCGCTGCGTTGCAGGTGCCGGATTTCAGTGGCGATTTTTTCCATGGTGGTGCCGAAGATCGCCAGGGCGCTCAGCACCTCGGCGTGGCGGTCACGGGCCAGCGTCTGGTTGGTGATGGGCGCTGCCTCCCAGCCCCACCCTGCGGCCACCATCTCTTCCACCTGCGGCGAGACGTGGGCGTAAGTGCCCACCGACCCCGAGAGCATCACCACCCGCACCCGCTCACGGGCCGCGTGCAGGCGTTCCAGGTCGCGGTTCAGAGTCGCCATCCAGTTCAGGAACTTGAGGCCAAACGTCATCGGCTCGGCGTGGATGCCGTGGGTGCGGCCCACCGTGGGGGTGTACTTGTAGGTCACCGCCTGGGCGCGGCAGGCGGCCTGCATGTCCTGGGCGTCGGCTATGACGAGCGTGAGAGACTCGTCGAGCAGCAGGTTCTGGGCGGTGTCCACCACGTCGGTGCTGGTCAGGCCGTGGTGAACGAAGCGGGCCGCCTCGCCGTAGCGTTCCGACAGCGCGGTGGTGAAGGCCACGATGTCGTGCCGCGTCACGGCCTCGATTTCGGCCACCCGCAGGGCAAAGGCCTCGTCGAGCGGGTCGGCCTGCGATTTCTGCACCAGTTCGGTGTGGGCCTCTCTGGGCACCTCTCCCAGCGTGGCCTGGGCGTCCATGGCGCTCAGTTCGACCTTCAGCCAGGCGCGGTACTTGCTGGCCTCGCTCCACAGGGCGCGCAGTTCGGGGGTGCTGTAGCGGTCAATCATGGCCCAAGCGTAGCGTGCGCCGCCCCGTTAAGCTGCCCCTCAGTGGGCCGAGCTGTCCGTGTTGACGACCTGCGTCCTGTCTTTGTAGGCCGCCGGAGAGTCCTGATTCAGGCCCACCCACAGCACCTTCACGCCCGGTACCAAGAGGGCGTCGGCGGGCAGCGAGAGGCTGATCTCGGGGCGGTACGGCACGGCGTCGGGCAGCCCCACGGCGCGTTGCAGCGCGTTCTGGTAGGTCGAGCAGTAATAGCTGTCCGGCTCATTGCTCAGGTTGTACAGCTTGCCGTTCAGCTTGCGGGCGGCGGCCCACAGGGCGGGCAGCTTGTCCGGGGTCACGCCCGTGTCGAGCACGATCACCGCGTAGTAGTTGTATTCGAGCTGCTGCGGGTAGATTCCGGCCTGCGGGCGCGTGAAGTTGTAGGTCTCCGCGACCTTGCCAGCGGCGTATTTGCGCGTGACGTGAGAGCACGGTCCCCAGAAGTTGGTGATATCGGTGTCCTTCCAGCAGGTCAGGATCACGGCCCCCTCGGGCGCGCGCGCAAACGCCTCCGGCAGGCTCACCAGTCTGTCGGCGGGCACCACCTGGCGCGTGAGCAGGGTGGCCGCATCGATCTCCTGGCCTGCTGGCCCGGCCCTGAAGTTCAGGTCGTAGACCGTGGTGAGCGGGGCGCAGGAGGCGAGCAGGCCGGAGAGCATCAGCGGGAGGAGGGCGGCAGAAGGACGGAGCATCATTTACAGTCTGGGGCCACAGGGGAAAGCCGGGATGCGAGATGGCTCACCAAATCTTGGTGTCTTCCCCCGGGCGGGGGTGTCTGGACGCGGGTGACAGGTGGTCTGCCCCGCCTGCTTTTCCAGATCAGTGGTTTGGCATCCCCTGGCGAAGGGCTGTTCTCCTGACTGCTCCAATTCTCCAGTCTCCCGTTTCCAGTCGCCTGAAATGGGAAATCCGTTCTGACAAATGTTCTAGACTGTTCCCATGACTTCCGGCTCCTCTCTCGACCTGACCCTGGCCCTGCGAGTGGCGGTGCAGGCCGCCCAGGAGGCCGGGCGTATCCAGCAGGAGTACGTGGGGCGCGCCCACACCATCAGAAGCAAATCGAGCTTCAGTGACCTCGTGACCGAGGTGGACGGGCTGTGCGAGGCGGCCATCCGGGACCTGATCGCCCGGACGTACCCGCTGCACGCCGTGCTGGGCGAGGAGGAAGGCGAACAGGGGCAGGCCGGGGCCGAGTTCCGCTGGGTGGTGGACCCGCTCGACGGCACGGTGAATTACGCCCACGGCTTTCCGTTCTACTGCGTCTCCATCGCCCTGGAGCGGCGCAGCGGCGGCGACAGCGAGCGGCTGCTGGGCGTGGTCTACGACGCCACACGAGGCGAGCTGTTCAGTGCCGTGCAGGGCCAGGGGGCGCTGATGAATGGCCAGCCCATCTCCGTGTCGGGTACGCCTACCCTGCGGACGCCGGCCCTGCTCAGCACCGGGTTTCCCTACGATCCGGGCGACAGCCGCAACCTGGGCCTGCTGGCCAGCCTGCTGGCGATGGGCGTGCCGGTGCGGCGTCCGGGAGCGGCGGCGCTCGACCTGTGCTACGTGGCCTGCGGGCGCTTCGACGGTTACTGGGAGCTGGGTCTCAAGCCCTGGGACAGCGCGGCGGGGGCACTGATCGTTCAGCAGGCTGGCGGGCGCGTGACCGATCTGGCGGGCGAACACCGCCCCGACGGTCCGGTGATCGTGGCGAGCAACGGCCTGTTGCACGCCGAGCTGCTGGCCGTGCTGACCGCCGGGAACGCGGTGGAAAGGACCGAACGGTGAACGGCCTGCTGATCGCCATGCTGGTGCTGGTCAACCTGGGCGGCTTTGCCAGCCTGCTGTTCAGCATTCGCCAGGGCCAGCTCGGAGCATTCTTCAGCACCCTGCTGCTGATGGGGCTGCTCGACGTGTTCGGCTTCTGGCTGCTGCGGCGCATGCGTGAAGACGGGTAGGCCCAGCCTCTGTACCCGTCCACACCCCCGCCCACACACCTCTGCGCCAGACTTGCCGGATGACCGGGTCACAGACGCTGAATCCACAGCCTCGCTTCCGGGCCTACACCCCCGCCGCCTACGATTTCCCGCTGCCCGAGGGCCACCGCTTTCCGTACTACAAGTACCGGGGCATGGCCGAGCGGCTGGGTGGCCTGCTGCCGGTACTCGACACCCCCAATCTGCCCTGGGCCACGGCTGGACGCGTCCACGATCCGCTGTGGCTGCGGCGCTGGCGGCTGGGCGAGGTGGACCGCCACGAGCAGCGGGCCTTTGGGTTGCCCTGGTCGGTTGGTGTGGTCGAGCGGGCGCGGCGGGCCGCAGGCGGCAGTGTGGCGGCGCTGCACGACGCCCTGCAAACGGGCTGGGGCATCAACCTGGCGGGCGGCACGCACCACGCGTTTGCGGACCGCGCCGAGGGCTTCTGTCTCATCAACGACGCCGCCCTGCTGACCCGGCTGGCGCTGGACGGCACGCCTGAGTTCCCGGCGGGGCTGGCCTCACGGGTGGCGGTGGTGGACCTCGACGTGCATCAGGGCAACGGCACGGCGGCGCTGCTGGCCCCTTACACCCACAGCGCCTCGCCCACCGCCTTCACGCTCAGCGTGCATGGCGAGCGCAATTATCCGTTCCGCAAGGAGGTCAGCAGCCTGGACATCGGGCTGGGCGACGGCGTGAGCGACGCCGAGTATCTGGAAGTCATGTGCCGCCAGGTGCTGCCCGCCCTGGACGCCTTTCGGCCCGATCTGATCATCTATCTGGCGGGCGTGGACGTGCTGGCCGGTGACCGTTTCGGGAGATTCGCCCTGACGCTTGCCGGGGTACGCGAACGCAACCGGGCGCTGCTGGGCTGGACGAAGGGCGCGGCGGTGCCGCTGGTGAGCCTGACGGCGGGCGGCTACAACGCAGACCACGCCCTGACGGTGGAGGCGCATTCGAGCGTGGTGCTCGACGGCCTGGACCTGTTCTGAAGGCAGAGTTTTCCCTGCCTGGACCGCGCGACTCTGCCGAACAGGGGAGACGAAACGCCTGCTCATCAATGGTCCGGACAGTCTCTGAACCAAGAAATCTAATGCTGACAAACAGGGCGTTTTTGTCCCTCCCCCCTGACTGGTACAGCCGCTTGCGGAGGGAGGAGGTTGGGAGGGGGTGAGTGGACTTGGCGTCCTAGACGGCTTTTCCTTGATCCGCTTCTTTTCCACGATCCGCTTCGTCCTGCCCATCGAAACTGTCCGAACCACTGGCTCATACGGGTTCCGATTGATTCTGTTCTGTGTTCCGAATCAATCCGACCAACAGAAGTAGTACACCGTCAATCGATCAGGGTAGGTCATCGACAAAATACGCCTCTGATGCCCAGCCCGTTCACCCCCTCCCCAGCCCTCCCCCCTCAAGGGTGAGGGAGCGAAGCGGCCTAAATTCACCCCATCCTGATCGGTTGTTTATGTAGTGGGAAGGAATACGGATTCTGCGGTATGGAGGAACACCCGGCGCTTCTTGGTCAGAGCAGCGCCCATGAGGACGCTTGCCCGCTTTTACGGGTGTTACGGAATTAAGCGGAATCCGTATCACAAAACCTGTCGCCCTAAAAACATGGTTGCGCGGCGTCCCAGAGCTGCCGTGACAGGCAACCTGTGGCGGAGGAAACAACACGCCACGCATGACGCTCTCTTTTTGACCTCTGTCCTGCCCACATACAGGAACGCCTTCAGAAATTGGCACCGCCATTTGGCCCTTCTTGACAAAGTGGTCTGCTCACAGTTGAAGCTTGTACAAAGGTTGTACAGTCTGGGAGCAAGAAGGCAGAACTGGGCTGGATGAGCCGTCAGGGAACCGACCCGGACGCGCCCAACATTTCATCGGCGTCGTATCCGAGCTGGTCCCGCGCGGGCCGCCCCGAAGGAGTCCACCATGTCCATGCAGCCTGTTCCCTCCAGCTCCCTGCCCTCCGCCTCCGAGCTGCCCCAGACCGAGCTGCACGGGCGGCCCATCCGGCGCGGCGACACCCTGTACTACGCCGGAGACCTGAGTCAGTCGCTGTACCAGCTGGAGAGCGGGCTGCTGCGGGCGGTGCGCCTGACCCCCCAGGGCCGCAACCTGACCGTGCGCCACATCCGCCCCGGCGACATCTTCGGTGAGGAAGCGCTGCACGGCCTGAACCGCACCCACCAGGTGATTGCCCTGACCGACGCCAGCGTCAAGCCCATTCATTTGCAGCACCTGAGCGGCGATGAGCTGTGGCTGGTCACGCGCAGCCTCTCGGCGCAGCTCCAGCGGGTCATGACCGACGGCGTTCACATTCAGGACGGCGAGTTGCGCGAACGCATCGCCCGCTACCTGCTCAACCTCTCCGACAGCAGCCTGGGCGGACGCCACAGCAGCGGACAGCCCTTTGTGCGGGCCACCCACGAGCTGATCGCCGAGGGCACCGGAGCCACCCGTGAGAGCGTGAGCAAGCTGATCGGTGAGATGCGCGACGACGGCCTGCTCAGCCCGGCCTACCGCTGCATCACCCTGGTGGCCGAGAACGACCTGCGAACCCTCGCCGGTCTGAGCTGAACGCCTGAATTTTGATAAAGGTTTGATACATTTTGCTCAACAGAAGAGGGCCACGTCGATAATGACGTGGCCCGCTTCGTTTCTGAATGTCGGCTCAATGTCAACCGACCAGTGGAGAATACTTCTTCGAACTTTTCTGGAGGCTCAGCCCGCTCCCCCCTCACCCCCTCGCTGCGCGAGGCCCCTCTCCCGCCGGGGGCGAGGGGAAGACGCACCCCCACTGATCGCTGGAAGGTGTGCTAGCTCAGCTTGGCGCGGTACTCCTCATATGAAAACTGCTTGATCAGCTCGTACTGTCCGTTGGCGTGCCAGATGCCGATGTCGGGATGCTTCACGCCGTTAAAAAAGCTGGTCTTGACCATGGTGTAGTGGATCATGTCGTCGAAGATCACGCGGTCACCGACCCCCAGCGCCCGGGCAAAGCTGTACTCGCCGATCACGTCGCCCGCCAGACAGGTGGTGCCGCCCAGCAGGTAGTCGTGCTCCAGCACGTCCGGCTCGGACGCGCCCAGCACGCGCGGGCGGTAGGGCATCTCCAGCACGTCGGGCATGTGCGCCGAGGCCGACACGTCGAGCAGCACGCTGTCTTTGATGTTATGAACCACGTCCAGCACGCTCGATACCAGCCAGCCCGCGTCCCAGCCGAAGGCGCTGCCGGGTTCCAGGATCACGTCCACGTTCCAGCGCTCGCGGAAGGTCCTGATCAGGCGCACCAGGTGGGCGGTGTCGTAGCCCTTCCTGGTCATCAGGTGCCCGCCGCCGAAGTTGACCCACTTCATGCGGGGCAGCACGTCGCCAAATCTGGCCTCGAAGACTTCCAGGGTGCGCTCCAGCACGTCGGGACCGTTTTCGCACAGGCTGTGGAAATGCAGGCCATCTATGCCGTCCAGCAGGTCTTTGCGGAACTCGGCGCGCGTCACGCCCAGCCGCGAGTAGGGGCCAGCCGGGTTGTACAGGTCGGTCTCGACCTCGCCGTACTCGTGGTTGACCCGGATGCCGATGCTCACCGCCCTGCCCGCCGCCCGCGCCGCCTGTACCTGCGGCCTGAAGCGCTGCCACTGCGAGAAGCTGTTGAAGGTCAGGTGGTCTGCGAGCGCGAGCATGGCTGGAAACTCGGCGTCGGAATACGCCACGGCGTAGACGTGAACCTCGCCGCCCATCTCGCCTCGGGCCAGCCGCGCCTCGTTCAGGCTGCTGGCGGTGGCCCCGTGAATGCCATACTCGCGGATCAGCGGAAAGGTGCTGAACATCGAATACCCCTTGAAGGCCACGATGATTCTCGCGCCGCTCGCCTGCTGCACGCCTGAAATGAGCGCCAGATTGCGCCGCAGCCTTGATTCGTCGAGCACGTAGGCCGGGCTGGGAATGGTGTCCCAGGGAATCTGATCGAGCGGAAACACGTCTTGCTCCAGGGTGGGCGCGGTCATGGGTACAGCCTAACAAGGCGGAGCGGGGCAGAGGGTAATGGGCCGGGGATTGTGCGGTGCCGCGCGTCTGCCCACGCACTGCCTCACCTGATGCCCCCCCACCTGATGCCCCCCATCTGATGCCCCCCACCTGATGCTAAGCACTCTCATGAGGCTGTCCCGCTATCATGCCTGCGTGTTCAGGGCCGCGCTGATCTTTCTCGCCTGCCTCCTGGTGTTCGGGGTGGCGTTCTCATTTCTGCCCTACGGAAGCAGCGTGCCGACCTCGGGCGTGACCTTGCAGGGCGTGCGGTTCAGCCTGTACCCGGAGCAGGACCGGCAGGCGGTGTGGCGCTTCGCGGCCCGACAGGTGAGCATCGACCCGCTGCAACAGGAAAACACGCTCGACGATCTGGGCCAGGGAGAGCGCTGGCTGCGCGGCCCGGACGGCAGCGAGACGCTCGACCTGACGCTGAAGGCCAAACGCCTGATCATTGACGCCGACGACAACCTGAAGGCCACCGAAGCCCGGATGTACCTCATCGACGGCTGCTACGCCCTGAATTTCCGGGCCAGCGGCGACAGACCCGTGGTCATCAATCAGCGTTCCGGTTACAGCGCTCCGTACGTCGGGATCACCTCACCCAGCCTCAACGGTGAGATCGACGACTTCACCTCGCCTTTCGACCTGAGCAACGTACAGGGTTCCCAGCGGCCCGGCTTCACGGTCCAGACCAACCCCACCACCGTCTGCAAGAACGGCCATGTCGTGCCCAGGCCCGTGTGACGCACGTGACTCACTGTGGCCCTGTATGTGGCCCGCACGTGAGAGCCGCCGTCAAGCCGAAGTCAGCTGCGCCTGTCACAGTGAATCACCTGTCACCCTGAATCACCCGCTACGAATTTTACCCAGTTCCCGATTCCAGCACGGCCCGGAGGCCCCATGAACCGCAACCAGACCCGCGTTACCGTCCTGCTCTCGGCCCTGATCGGCAGCACCCTGGCCGCCGCCGCCGCCCCCGCCAACCGGGTGCTGAAGTTTGAAACCAGCGCCCAGCTCCAGGGCGACCTGAGAAACGGTCCCTACAACTACACCGGCAAGGCGGGCGCCGCCGTGAAGGCCACGGTGGGCACCGTGAGCATCGCCGCGCCGCAGGCCAGCATGAAGGCGCCCGCCGGCACCCCGATGGCCAGCGCCGAAGGTAAGCGCAGCGCCGACTTCACGGGCGGCGTGACCGTGCTGCGCGGACGCCTGACCGCCAAAGGCGCGGCCCTGAACTACAGCGAGGCGAGCGGCCAGGGCATATTGACCGGCGCGCCCAGCGCGGTGTTCACGCCCGAGAAGAAGGGAGACGACCCGGTGAACATCGCGGCGGCGAACATGAGCCTGGACGTGGACACCAACATGAGTACCAGCACCGGCAACGTGAAACTGGTCAGCGGCGTGCAGACGGGCCGCGCCGACAAGGTGGTGTTCGACGAGGGCAAGGAACTGGGCCTGCTGACCGGCAACATGTCGCTCAGCCGCGCGGCCACCGCCAAGGCCAAGGAGCTGAACGTGGTGGGCACCGAGGCCCGGATTCTGACCAAGGGCAAGCTGCTGTACGTGCTGGGCAAGGTGAAGCTGACCCAGGGCACGACCACCACCACCGGAGACGCGGTGTACTACGACGACGCCAAGAACGTGGCCTACGTGGTGGGCAACGCCGTGAGCGTGGACAGCAAGACCGGAACCACGGTGCGGGCGCGCGCCAGCGGCGCTCTGGAGCAGCGCACCGACCTGGGCCGGGTGCGGGCGGTGGACGCCGGGTTCACCATTCCTGCGGCGCAGTTCAAGCTGAGCGGCGAGAAGTAGCGGGGAAGGGAAGGGGAGACGTATGGCAGGCAGGCGCTGGACAACTCGGGCGCGGTGGTCCCGGCTGAGGTGGCTGACATTGCCACTGCTGGGGTTTGCCCTGGCCCAGACCCAGCCAGTGCAGACTCAGCCAGTTCAGGCCCAGCCAACTCAGACGCCGCCCGCCCCGGCACCCGATCCCGGCCCCGCCGCCGACGCCTCTGGGGGCAGCTCGGTCAGCCTGACCCGCACCGCCAAAGACGGCAGCAAGCGGCTGATCACGGTGCTCAGGACCGGAACCTCGGACGCGAGCGGAATCTTCACCGCCTGTCAGCCGCTCGAAGACGACCCGCCCGGCACGCCGACCATCTCGGTGTTCAGCGAGACCGGGGCGGGCGGCATCCGCGTGACCATCGACAAGAATGTGATCGTGGCCCCGCTGGCCGTGGTGAGCCAGAAAGAGGGCGGCGACGGACACATCGAGGTGAGTGCCGGAACCGCCCGCTACCTTGACGCCGCTGCCGTGGCTCCGGTGACAGCGCCAGCGGCGGCTGCTCCCGTGCCAGCCGTTGCCGCTCCGGTCACATCGCCTCCAACCGCGTCAAATCCGGCGCCTGCGGCCACGTCCACTCCGGTCACACCAGCCGCGACAACACCGACTTCAACCGCGCCCGCCTCAGGCACGCCAGCTGGAGCCGCGCCGATTCCAGCGCCTGCCACACCGATTTCAGCCACGCCGATTTCAGCCACACCGACTCCAGCCACACCGACTCCAGCCCCGTCACCCGTCACAGCCCCAACCACTTCAGCGCCGGTCACGCCAGCCCCGTCCATTCCAACTTCCGCCACACCAACTCCTGCCACGCCAACTCCTGCCAGCTCTCTCACCTCGGATCGCCTGACCCGCTGCGAGGTCGAGGCAAAGGCCAGCACCGTTCCGGACAGCGTGAACGTGACCCAGGGCAAAACCCGCCTGAAGGGCAGCAAACTGGTCTACGACGACTCGGACGGTATTGCCCGTATCGACGGCCCGATCACTTTTGCCCGTGACAGTTCGGCCAACCCTCTGACCGGGAGCAGCGCCACCATCGAGGTCAACGTGGACGACCAGACCACCACGCTGGTGGGCGGCGTGACCCTCAAAAACGGTGCACGCACCAGCAGCGCCGAACGGGTCGAATACGACGACGCGGCCAACGTGGCGATTCTGCGGGGCACCGCCGAAAGCCCCGCCAAAACGGTCACCGCCGACCAGACCCTGACGGCCAGCGTCATCCGTTACAACCTCGATACCGGCTCGGTGGTGGCACTTGGCCCGGTGGGCGGCGAGTTTCAGGATGGCCAGACGCCGGGCACTCAGACGCCGGGCACCGGATCACCGCTTCCCGCGAACCCCAGCGACACCGCGCCCACTCCGGGCGGGCAACCCAGGCCACCGGGCGGCTCCTGAACACGCGCCCTGACCGCATCTGAAGATGGGAAAACGGCCATTTTGCGGCCAATTTGTACATCAAAATACTTTGTATACTTGCGGTCATGACCTCTCCG
>JANXWI010000562.1 GCA_025351205.1 Deinococcus sp. | reverse complement strand
GTGGGCCAAAGCCCTGGGTCAAAAACTGGTCGTCAGATTGGATCGGCAATCCTATAAACTCGCTCCCGCACAGCCTTCGGCGGGTCAAATACGCGCTCCGGCAAGTCTATAGTTGAGACGAACCCGCAGCACTTTCAGCGTAAAGAAGCGGATTTCCGCCTTCCAGATGAATAAAACCAGGGTCAATACCCCGCTGGATGAGCCGACCCACCTTGCCAACAGCGCAGCGCTTGACGGTTCTGTTTAGCCCCCCCTACCCGGTGGGGTAGGGGGCTGGGGGGTGGGGCAAGGCAAATGCTCAAAGCCAAAGCTTTGGAAAGCCTTCCAGCCAAGTCAACAAGGAGACCAAGTGAATGAAATTCTAGACGCCCTCCTGCGCGCCCTCGCCTTCGGCACCCCGTTGCTGCTCGCGTCCTTGGGCGCCATCGTCAACGAGCGCGCCGGGGTGGTCAACCTGGGCGTGGAAGGCATGATGGCCCTGGGTGCCCTGGCAGGTTTCGCGGTGGCCTACGGCGGCGGAACGGGCGGCAACCTGTGGCTGGCGGTGCTGGCCGCGATGCTGGTGGGCGCACTGGCGGCGTTGCTGCACGCCTTTGTGACCATCACCATGCGGGCCAACCAGTTCGTGTCGGGGTTGAGCCTGACGCTGCTGGGCCTGGGGCTGGCGGGGCTGCTGGGCAAGGCCTTCGAGGGCTTTCCGCTGTTCAACCAGCCGCCGCAGTGGCCCTTCACGGCGGGGGCCATAGCCCTGGCGCTGCTGCTGGCCCTCGTGTTGCAGTACACCCGCACGGGGTTGACGCTCAGATCAGTGGGCGAGAACCCGGCGGCTGCCGACGTGCTGGGGCTGAACGTGGGCGCGGTGCGCTACGCGGCGGTGGCGGTGGGCGGCGCACTGGCGGGGCTGGCGGGGGCGTACCTGTCGCTGGTGTACCGCCCCAGCTGGACCGACGGCATGACGGGCGGCCTGGGCTGGATCGCAGTGGCGCTGGTGATATTTGTGGGCTGGAATCCGCTGCGGGCCATCTTCGGCGCGGTGTTTTTCGGGCTGCTGTACTACCTCCAGTTCCGGCTCCAGGGGCACAGTCCCATTCCCACCGAGTTCTTCTCGGCCATGCCCTACCTGCTGGTCATCGTGGTGCTAGGCATCGCCGGGCTGCGCGGCCAGCAGGGGGCGGCCCCCGAGGCGCTGGGCAGACCGTACACGCGCGGTGAACGCTGATTTGGGCGGACGCTGAGCAGGGTTCTGGCCGTGGACGGAATCCCAGGACAATCATCTAACCATTTCGTCGCCGAAATAATCTACACTCTGCAAGTTGGGTTCATCTGCCCTGAAGTTGCTGCTCACTTTTCCGATCTCACTGCCCGGTCCCAGTTCTGCCCAGGAGGCACCCATGAAATTCATGTCCAAGCGTTCGCCCAGCAAGAAGGTCCTGACCCTGGCTCTCGCCGCCGCCGCCGTGACCGGCGTGGTCATTCAGAGCAGCCCGGCCCAGGCACAGGGCGTCACGCCGTCCATGACCTCTGGCAAGCTCAAGGCCTGCTTCGTGTACATCGGGCCGCGCGGCGACATCGGCTGGACCTACGCCCACGATCAGGGCCGCCAGATCGCCGAGAAGACCCTGCCCTGGCTGGAAACCAAGTACGTCGAGAGCGTGCCCGAGGGTCAGGCCACCGCCACCCTGGACCGGCTGGTGGCCGACAAGTGCCAGGTGATCTTCACCACCAGCTTCGGGTACATGGACGACACCCTGGCAGCGGCCAAGAAGTACCCCGACGTGATCTTCGCGCACGCCACCGGCTACAAGAGACTGCCCAACGTGGCGACCTACATCGCCGAGTTCTATCAGGTGTACTACCTCAACGGGCTGGTGGCCGGGGCCATGACCAAGAGCGGCAAGGTGGGCTTCGTGGGCACCTTCCCGATCCCCGAACTCAAGCGCCACCTCTCGGCCTTCGCGCTGGGCGTGAAAGCGGCCAACCCCAAGGCCGTGGTGAACGTCAAGTGGCTCAACAGCTGGTTCGACCCGGCCAAGACCCGCGAGGCCAGCGAGGCGCTGATCAGCGAGGGCGCCGACATCCTGAGCAGCGCCGAGGACAGCGCCAGCGGGGTGCAGACGGCGGCGGCCAAGAAGATTCCCACCTTCAGCCACTACAACAGCATGTACAAGTTTTCCCCCGACTACGTGGTGTCGGGCCACATCGCCCACTGGGACAAGATCTACATCGACTTTCTGAGCAAGATTCACGCCGGAACCTACACCGCCAAGAATCTGGCCAACGTGGACTACTGGTCGATCATGAACACGGGCGGCGTCGAGATGGGCGCAGACAACGGGCTGGCGATCAACCCGAAGTATGTCGCGCAGCTCAAGGCCGCCAGGATGACCGTGAGCGGCAAGCAGGTCAGCGTGTACGACCGCGTGATGACCCTGATGGCCGACATGAAGAAGCCCAAGCCGGCTTTCGACCCCTTCACCGGGCCGATCTCTGACCGTAACGGCGTGATGCGCGTGGCGGCGGGCAAGGTGTCGAGCATCGGCGACCTGAGCAGCATGGGCTGGGTCGCGCCGGGCGTGGTGGGCGCGGTGGCCGACGAGCCGAAGAAATAAGCCGGTAAACAGGTTCGGGCCAGCCTTCCGCGAGCAGGGGAGGCTGGTTTTTTTGATGGTTTCGAATTCGGTAACAGGCCATTCGCATTGGTCGGTGGCCCCTCCCCCTTGACTGGCACAGCTCGAAGAGAGGGGGGAGGTTGGGAGGGGTGTGAACAGGCCGGACATCCCAGACGACGTTTTACCCATTCACCCGAATCTGGAACGCCAACATCTCCAAAAGCCACCGACCAGGAGCCGAATGACCCAGCCTGAGCACACCCTCATCACTGACATCCTGACCCTGTTGCCCATGACCGGCACGCGGGAGCAGCCCGGCGCGGCCATTCAGAACGCGGCGCTGCTGGTTGAAGGCGGCGTGATTGCCTGGGTCGGCCACGCCGACGCCCTGCCCCCGGAAGCCCAGGGCGCGGCCATCATCCGGCTGCCCGGCCACCTCGCGCTGCCGGGGCTGGTCAACACGCACCACCACCTGTACCAGACGCTGACGCGCTGCCTCGCCACAGACTCGGGGCTGTTTGACTGGCTGAAAACGCTGTACCCCATCTGGATGCGCCTGACCCCGGAGGGTGCCTACCTTAGCGCGGCGGTGGGACTGGCCGAACTGGCGCTGTCGGGCTGCACCACCACTTCAGACCACCTGTACCTGTATCCGAACGGGGTCGATCTGGGCGACACCATCCGGGCGGCGGGCGAGGTGGGGCTGCGTTTTCACGCGGCGCGGGGCAGCATGAGCCGGGGCGAGTCCCAGGGCGGGCTGCCCCCCGACGCGGCGGTGGAGAACGAGGCCCACATCCTGCGCGACAGCGAACGGCTGGTGCGTCAGTACCACGACCCCTCGCGTCACGCCATGACGCGCATTGCCCTGGCCCCCTGTTCACCCTTCAGCGTGACGGCGGACCTGATGCGCGACTCAGCCCTGCTGGCCCGTGACCTGGGCGTGATGTTGCACACCCACCTGGCCGAGACCGCAGATGAAGACGCCTACTGCCTGAGGGCGGTGGGCCTGCGCCCCCTCGATTACGCCGAGTCGCTGGGCTGGACCGGGCCGGACGTCTGGTTCGCGCACGGCGTCCACTTTTCTGCTGCCGACGCCGTGCGGCTGGGGGGCTGCGGCTGCGGGGTGGCGCACTGCCCGAGTTCCAACATGCGCCTTGCCAGCGGCATTGCTCCCATCCGGGAGCTGCTCTCGGCGGGCGTGAAGGTGGGCCTGGGGGTAGACGGCAGCGCCAGCAATGACGGCTCGCACCTGCTGGCTGAGGCGCGGCAGGCGCTGCTGGTGTCGCGGCTGCGCCCGGCGGGTGGGCACCTGAAGGCCTGGGAGGCCCTGTGGCTCGCCACACGCGGCGGGGCGGCGGTGTTGAACAGAGACGACATCGGGGCGCTGGCCGTGGGGATGAGTGCCGACCTGATCGCGCTCGATTTGAACCGTCTGGAATATGCCGGGGCCACCCACGACCCGGTGGCGGCGGCGGTGCTGTGTGCCCCGCGCGGCGTGGAATTCAGCATGGTCAACGGGCGGGTGGTGGTACAGCAGGGCCAGCTGACCACGCTCGACCTGCCGCCGCTGCTGGAGCGCCACCGGGCCGAGAGCCTGCGGATGATACGGGGAGGGTGAGGGCACGGGTGGCCTGAGGCCGAAATGTCGGCAGATGTTCCCCGCCGGGCACGCTATCCTCTGCCCCATGACCCGAATCGAAACCCTGGGGGCCGACCTGCGAGCCGAATTTCGCGGCTACCTGGCCGA
>JANXWI010000436.1 GCA_025351205.1 Deinococcus sp. | reverse complement strand
ATTTTAAAGACCCGTCCTACATACCGACCACAGGCGTCGAGGACAGCAGCATCACTCGCCTTCAGGATTTCGTCCGTATTCGGGTACTGCCCCAACAACCAGTTTTCTACAATGAGCAGAGATTCAGCGCTGTTGTCAAGCGCCCCGGCAACATCTTTTGGCAATTTTAACCTGAACGAAGCCAGCGCCTCGTCAAAATTGAACATCCAGAGATCAAATTCGTCCTGATCGGTCAGGGTGTTCGCTTCAGGTTGCTCACTCATATTTAACCTTGATTCCGGCCCCCTCCAAGAGTTTGATGAGCGGCTTACTCGCACGGGTTTTGATGAACACCCAGGTGATCTCCCAGTCGTCTTCTACCAAAAGTTTATCACGTGCTACCTCGGAAACAATCTCTTTTTCAGCAGTGATGTATCCGGTTTCGTATTCTTTAATCTCGATGCCGCGCCGTCGAGCCACGTCCGCGATGTCCAGCCTGCGCGTCATCGTGCCAGCCTGCACGGTGACCTCAGTTTTGCCCCAACCCAATAGTTTCTGGTAAGCAGTTACACCCGCATTGGATTTGTCGGCTTTACCGATGTTGGCCTCGTAGGTTTTCAGCCAGCGGTCGTAAGACCAGGTTTTGTCCTCAAGCTGGTACAGCTCCCACCGGGCTGCCCGGTGGACATCAGTGCCTTTCTCGGCCTCATCGATGATCTTTTGCAGGGTATTGATGCGCAGACGCAAGGCCTCGCCTTGAAGGGTTGGCGCGAGTTCGCCAGGTTTCAAGAGGCCTGTTACGGGTCCAGCAGTGGTGGCTTTGACCGGGGCCTGAACCCCGCCCACATTCACGCTGCCCGCTGTTCGGGCGCTCCGCATCCCACCCGTCTGGGCCACCCTGGGAGCGGCCTGCCCGCTCCGTGCTGTGGTCCCAGCCTGGGTCGCTGTCTGCCCGGCCCGCTCAGCGGTCAGTGCTTCCCCCGCTTCCGTCACCACCTGGGTGGCCCGGCCCACCCGCACCATGCCTCCCACAGTGGCAACCACCGGGGCCGCCGCCATCAGGGCCTCCACCTGCGCCATGACCAGACGCTGCTGCGCCTGCTCCAGGGTCACGCTGCTGACTGCCTTGCCACCCAGCGCCTGGGTCTTCGAGACTGCCAGCTGCTTCTGGGCGTCGAACATGTTTTTAGCCGCCAGGGCACCGCCCCCTGCCAGACCGGCTACCAGCAGCAGGGTCGAGCCGGGGACAAAGAAGCTTGCCACCGTCAGCCCGATGAGGCCCACGGCAGCCGCCACGTTCACCCAGAAGTCCGTGTTGTGCTGCTGGTCGAGCCAGCCCAGCACCGCCCGGCTCTGGGGATCGGTCCCCCGGCGCGGCTCGCTGATCTTCAGCTCGCCCTTGACCTGCTCGACGAGCAGGTCCATGTCCTTCCAGGGCAGGTCGCCCGCCGAGACCTTGCCGCGCATGGTGTGGATGGCCTTGATGACCTCGACGAACTCCGGCTGTACCTGGGCGTTGAGCTTGGCATTGTTGGCCGCCGTGTTGGGCAACTTGGCAAGGCTGGCCGCGCCCATCTTGCCCGAGAGGATGCCCAGCGCCGGATAATTGGCGTGCAGCAAGTCACGGGCGTCGTCGAGGTTGGCGATCTGACCAAAGATGACCGCCAGCGGGCGGGCATGCTGCTCCATCCAGACAGACTGCTGCTGCACATCCCACTGCCGAACACCGCCAGAACCCATCGGGGTATATGTCACATTTTCTCTGGTGGCCATCAAATCGTTGAGAATCACGTATGCCGAATCACTGAGGCGGCCCTTACCGCCCTGCGTGGCACCGATCATGGTCTGCACCCGGTCGAAAGTCTGGACTCCGGCAGAGCCTGCCAGCTTCTGGAGCTGAGCAGTCAGTTGCACCCAGCGGGCCTCAAGCCGCGCCTGCTGGGCGGCTAGAACACGGAGGTCACCCCAGGCGGCTCCGTCCGCGCCACCCCGCCCATACTTTATTCGCTGCTCTACCAACCGCAGTTCGTTGTCGTTCAGCACCTTCAAGGCTGCATACCGAAGATGACTTTTGAAGGAACCGATGTAAGTTTCGTCGCTGGCCCGTGGCCCTGCTGGCCCTTGCAGCGCCGGGCCTGCGGGTGCCCGCTGAAGCGAGGTGCCCGAGTTCAGCCGCTTGAACCCTGGAGTCCGGGGAAAGACCGACTGATCGCCTCTTCTGGCAGAAGTTTTGGGGGCCATGACTCCCGGCACCTGGGCAAATCTCGCCCCGGTTGCACGTGCCTCCGCTTCCAGTCCGGCGTCGCCGTCGATGCCCGGTTTTGCTTGGCCCTGCGCCTGCTGTTTGGTGTGCGTCACCTCGTGTGCGATCAGCTCCACCCCGGTGCGGGTGTTGGGATTGAAGGTGCCGGCCTTGAAGAAGATGTCCTGTCCGGTGGTAAAGGCCACCGCGTTCACCTTCTTCGCCAGCGTGTCTGCTTCGGCGTCTTCGTGCAGCCGCACTCTGCTCAGGTCGTGGTTCAGCTCCAGTTCCAGCGCTTTGCGGAGTGCGGTGGGAATCGGGTTGCCTGCGCCGCGCCGGGCCTGAATGCGTTCCATCAGCGGCTGTTCGCCCTGACCGTCCAGGTGGTCGAGCTGCCGTTGCAGGCTGTGCAGCCCAATGATGGTCCGGTCCTGGCTTTCCTGAGCCTGCTGACGCTGGATGGTGTCGTCGATGGCGCGTTGCAGAGCCTGACGCTGCGACGCGGGCACCTGCATCAGG
>JANXWI010000067.1 GCA_025351205.1 Deinococcus sp. | reverse complement strand
GAGGCGGGCGAGACCTCTCTTCACGCGGTACTGCGCGAGACCTGGGAGGAACTGGGCGTGCGGCTGGGCGAAGGCGACATCCAGTTCGGCACCCAGATCAGCGGACAGCTGCGCGACTTTCAGTACGGGCTGCACCTGTATACCTGGGCCTACAGCGGCGACCTGAGCGAAATGACGCTGGGCGAAGGCGCAGGCATGGAGTGGGTCACGCCTGAGCAGATGCTGACGCGTGTGGAAGCGGGCGGCCCGGACGAGGCGGTCTGCAAGTGGATGAAAAACCTGCCGAAGTAAATTCTGACGAACGCTCAGTTTTTATCCCGTCACGATGGCCGTGGCCGCCGCCAGAATCTTCTCCTGCTCGCCTGCGCTCTGCGCCTCGACGTAGACCCGCACCACCGGCTCGGTGCCGGAGAAGCGGAACATGGCAAACGCGTCGCCCGACAGCAGCAGCTTCACGCCGTCCTTGCGGTTCACGCTCAGCACCTGATGTCCGGCCAGTTCTCTCAGCGTACCGACCTGGGCGCTGAGCGTGTCGGGCTGCTGGCCCGCCGTGAGCTGAAGGTCGTTGCGGCCATAGAAGTGCCGAAAATGGGTCAGGGCCTCGATCTCGGCGAATAGCTCCGGCAAGGACTTGCCGCTGACCGCCACCGCTTCCAGCAGCAGCAGGCCGTTGAAGATGCCGTCGCGCTCAGGAATGTGCCCGCGCGAGGCCAGCCCGCCCGACTCCTCGCCTCCCATCAGGACCAACAATGCCGGATCGGTTTCGCCCTCCAGAAAGGCGTCGGTGATGTACTTGAAACCGACTGGCGTTTCGAGCAGCTCCAGGCCCAGCACCGCGCACAGCCGGTCGATGATGCCGCTGCCCGACACCGTCTTGACCACCCGGCCCCGCAAGCCCTTGCCATGCAGGTGCCGCAGCAGCACCGCGAAAATCTGGTGGCTGTTGAACACGTGTCCGCCCGCCGTGACCACGCCCACCCGGTCCGCGTCGCCGTCGGTCACGATGGCAAAACTCTGGCCGGTCTCGGCCTGCATGAGCTGCATGGTCAGCTCCAGATTCTGCGAAACAGGTTCGGGGTTGACGCCGTAGAACATGGGCGTCGGCTCGCCCCGGATGGCCCCGTACTCGGCCCCCAGGCCCGCGTGCGTCAGGTAGCCCTCAATCCAGCCCGCGCCCGCGCCGCCCATCGCGTCGTGGAAGACCCGGCCCCGGTAGGCCCGCAGGCTGTTCAGGTCGAGCAGCGTATCGAGTGCCGCGTAGTAGCTGGCCCGGATGTCGAGCGGCACGGTTTCTGCCGGGTGTTCTAAAATACTGGCAGAAGCGCCCGCGCCCTGAGCCGCCAGCGTCTGTTCTGCCAGTGCCGCCTCGACCTGCGCCACGATGCCGGGCGTGGCGCTGCCGCCGTACGGCCCCTTGAGCTTGTAGCCGCTGTAGGCGGGCGGGTTATGGCTGGCGGTGATCATCACGCCGCCCGCCGCGCCCAGCGCCCTGACGGCGAACGAGACGGCGGGTGTGGGAATGAAGCCGCGCGCCAGATGCACCTTCAGGCCCGCCCGTGCGAGCGTGTCGGCGGCCACGGCGGCAAAGCCCTCTCCCTGAAAGCGGGTGTCGTGGCCCACCACCACCTCGCTGCCGCCCTGTGACAGCAGGTAGGCCGCGTGCGCAGCGGCCACCCTCGCCACGTTGGCGTAGGTGAAGTCCTGGGCAATGATGTCGCGCCAGCCGTCGGTTCCGAATTTGATGGGCATGGGGGCACTCCTGTGAGGTCGCAGGTGAGAATGTCGGAAGATGAGCCGCAGTGTACCGCCCGGCTGGAGGGCAGATTCTTTAGCGTTCGGTCACCGTTTACGTCAGGCATCCGAAACCAGGGGGCAACTCTAAAGCCGCCAGTCATGCCCCTCACCTACACTGCTTGGTACATGAAAGCCCTGATTCCCGCCGCTGGATTTGGAACCCGGATGCGTCCCCTCACCTTCACCCGCCCCAAGCCGGTGCTGAACGTGGCCGGGAAACCGATCATCGTGCACGCCATCGAGACGTTGCAGGCGGCGGGCATCAGCGAGATCGGGATCATCGTCTCGGAGGTGACGCGCCCCGCCGTGGTGCAGGCCACCGAGAACCTGCCGGGCGTGAGTCTGACGTTTATCGAGCAGCCTGAGATGCTGGGCCTGGGCAACGCCGTGCTGATGGGCCGTGAGTGGGTGGGTGACGACGACGTGTGCGTGTACCTGGGCGACAACCTGTTTCAGGAGGGCGTGGTGGCCTACGTGCAGCTGTTCAACAGTGAGCGCCCCGACGCCGTGATCGGGCTGGTGCAGGTGGACAATCCCAGCGCCTTCGGGGTGGCGCAGCTGGACGGCAGCCGCATCGTCCGGCTGGTCGAGAAGCCTGAGAACCCGCC
>JANXWI010000432.1 GCA_025351205.1 Deinococcus sp. | reverse complement strand
CGCGTCAGCAATTACTACAACCTGGCCGACTGGATTCGTCAGATCGGTGGCTGAACTCTCGGTGGAAGTCCTGAGCGGCCCCGACCTGAAGGCGGCCATTCCGGAGCTGTCGCGGCTGCGGGTGGCGGTGTTCCGCGAATTCCCGTACCTGTACGCGGGCGACGCCGACTACGAGGCGCGCTACCTGCAAAGCTACCTGAACACGCCGGACAGTCTGGTGGTGCTGGTGCGGGACGGCGTGCTGGGTGGCGGGGCGGTGGTGGGAGCCAGCAGCGCCCTGCCTCTGCGAGCTGAGCAGGCGGAGCTGAGGGCACCCTGGCAAGCTGCCGGTCTGGACGTGAACCGCGTCTGGTATCTGGCCGAGAGCGTGCTGCTGCCCCGTTACCGGGGGCGGGGCCTGGGCGCGCGCTTCTTCAAGGAACGGGAACGGCGTGGGCGCGAACTGGGCTACGACATTGCCAGCTTCTGCGCTGTGGAGCGGGCGGCGGACCATCCGGCCCGGCCAGCAGATTACGTGCCGCTGGATCAATTTTGGAAGCACCGGGGCTACACGAAGCGCCCGGAACTCGCAGCACAGCTTCCCTGGCATGATCTGGACGAGGCAGGCGAATCGCCCAAGCGGATGGTGTTCTGGACAAATGAGCTGTAGTCAGATTTCCTCGTCCCAGGCGGGAGTGAAGGCCAGTCGCAGCAGGTAGCGCTGCCGTCCCTCGGGTTCCCTGTTCCTGAATTTGTGCCACAGTTCGTCCAGTTCGCGTTGTAGGGCCTTGGCCTCGGTGTGCGTGAGCATCATGTCGGCGGCCATGTTGTACAGGGCGGGCGAGGAGGGATCGTCGGCGTGGACGTAGACGCCTGGCGCGGTGGCCGGACGCGTGTAAAGCCCGTCGTGGGTGCGGAACAGCTCCAGGCCGTACTGTGGCGCGGTCTTCTCGCGGGCGTGCGCGACACTGCGGCTCAGTGCGCGGGCGCTTGGCAGGTCCAGGTAGGCGAACAGCAGCGCGGCGTAACTTTCGTGTGGGGTTACGTCGTAGGGAACGAAAAATCGCTCGGCCACCATGCGGTACAGCTTGACGGCCCGCCCTGCGCGCGGCTTCTGCCCGCTGACCCGCAGCAATCCCAGCTTCAGCAGTCGTCGCACACGCGCATACGCCGTGTTCACGCTGACGCCGCCCAGCTGCGCCGCCTCGCTCACGGTGCAGTCCTGACCCAGAAACGGTGAGTAAAACGCCGACTCCCTGGGATCGAGAAGCACCTGCGCCCAGGTGGGGTCGGTGACGGTCAGCACCGCGTCTGTCATGGCCACAGTCTGCCGCAGCCCAGCTCGAATCCGGCTGCGGACATTCAAGCTGGACCGTTTCACACTTGGAGGCATGAACAGAGAACTCGAACAGCGCTGGTGCAGGCAGCAGGAGCGGGCGGAAGACTGGCGGTGGCAGGCGTCCAGGCCGTCCGGTGCTCAGCGGGGCTGGACCGTCCTGCTGCGGCTCGGGCCATACGTGATCGGCAGGTGGACTTCCTCGGCCTCGGACGTGACCCTGCCGCCCGCGTCCCGCCCCCGCCCACACTAAACTCTCTCCATGACCCTGCTGCCCCTCGCCGCCGCCGCCTACCCCTGCCAGCAGTACGCCCACTGGGACGACTACGAAGCCCACCTGAGCCGCTTTGTATCCCAGGGAGCAGCCACGGGCGCAAAGCTGCTCCTGTTGCCCGAATACGCCAGCCTGGAACTGGTCAGCCTGCTGCCGCGCGAACACTGGGACGACGTGCAGACGCAGCGCACCCTGATGCAGCAGTTCCTGCCAGGAGTACTGGACCTGCATTTGCGGCTGGCTAGGCAGCACAGCCTCTACCTCGTGGCGGCCAGCTACCCCACCGAGGTTTCAGCGGGCCACTACGTCAACCGCGCCCATTTCTTCGCTCCAGACGGCACCTTCAGGCACCAGGATAAAGTTATGATGACCCGCTTCGAGGCCGAGGAATGGGGCATCGAGGGCGGCGACGGCGAGCTGCACGTGTTCGACACCGAACTGGGCAGGGTGGGCATCAACGTCTGCTACGACGCCGAGTTTCCGGCCATCGCAGCGGCGCAGGCGGCGGCGGGCATGGAAGTGCTGCTTATTCCCAGCTTCACGGGCAGCGCGCATGGCTACACGCGGGTGCGGGTGGGCGGCATGGCCCGCGCCCTGGAGCATCAGGTGTACGCCGTCCACGCGCCATTTCTGGCCGAAGCAAAGTGGACCTACGCCATCGAGTCGGCGGTGGGGGCGCCCGCCATCTACGCGCCTGCCGACCCCGGTGCTGGAGAAACTCCGAACGGCCTGCCGGCCAGCGGGGTATTGGCCGAGGGCGACATGAATATCCCTGGCTGGCTGCACCACACGCTCGATCTGGGCGTCACGGCGGAGCTGCGGCGCAACGGGCACGTCCTGAACGCCCGCGATTCGGCCCGGGTTCCGGCGAGCCTGAAAGCCGATGTGGTGCGGCTCTAGCTCAGCGTCGTCTCGACGATTCCTGGCAGCAGGCGGTAGATGCTCTGGCCGACAGCCCGGTCAAATTCTGCCTTGATGCCGAACACGAAGCGCCACTTCTCGGTCATCAGTGGACTGAATGGATATCTCAACGCAATGGTAACTGCTCAGCAGCGAGCCTCAACGCGGCGAATTGGGTAGAGTAGAGCATCAGCAAGGATGCCTGCCCCAACTGCACACGCCTGGAAGCCCAGTTGGCTGAGGACCACCGGATCACTATGACCTACTTTCGTACCTGCTCGACTTGTCAGTCTCGCAGTCAAGC
>JANXWI010000420.1 GCA_025351205.1 Deinococcus sp. | reverse complement strand
CTGGCACGACTGGAAGCAGCCCGCGTGCTGATCGTGCGCGGCCAGGAGCTGTTCAGCGCGGGCCTGGACGTGAAGGCTTCGGCGGCGGGGCTGGAGGCGGCGCTGGGCGACGTGGAGCTGTTCCGGGCGCAGGTGGCCCCGATGCACGCGGCCTTCGAGGGGCTGGCAGCGCTGCCCATCCCGGTGATCGCCGCCGTCCACGGCTGGTGCATCGGCGCGGGCCTGGAGCTGATCAGCGCCTGCGACCTGCGGCTGTGCAGCGCAGACGCCCGCTTCAGCCTGCCGGAAGTGCGGCTGGGCATCGTGGCCGACCTGGGCGGACTGCAACGCCTGCCGGGCATCGTGGGGCAGGGCTGGGCGCGTCAGCTGGCCCTGACCGGAGAGGCGATAGACGCGCAGACCGCCGAGCGTATCGGGCTGGTGACCGAGGTGCTGGACACGCCGGATTCCCTGTTCGAGCGGGCCGACGCTCTGGCCCTGCATCTGGCGAAGCTGCCGCAGAAGGCGCTGGAAGGCACCAAGCGGGTGATGAACGCTGCGCTGCCACACACAGAGAGTCTGATGCAGGCGGTGGACTGGAATGCCCGGCACATGACCGCTGAGGGCATCATGGCGGCGCTGAAGAGGTGAGCGTGCAGCGCGTGGCCTGTAGCGTGTAGAGACGACCAGGTCACCTCGCCCAATCCGCCCGAACCTTGATGTCCCGAACCTTGATGTCCAGGTTGTTCCCACAAGCCACACGCTACAAGCCCCAAAAGGACCCCCATGACCCAGACCACCTCTACCCCGAACAACCAACCCCACCCCGCCTCCTCCACCTTCCGCCCCGATCTGCTGGCAGGCAAGCACGCCCTGATCACCGGCGGCGGCAGCGGCATCAACCTGGGCATCGCCCAGAGTTTCGCGGCGCACGGCTGCGCGGTCACCATCCTGGGCCGCAACCTGGAGAAGGCGCAACGGGCCGCCCAGGGCATCGTGGATGCGGGCGGGCGGGCCATCGGCGTCAGTGCCGACGTGCGTGACTTCGCGGCCATGCAACTCGCGGCCCAGGCGGGCGTGGACGCGCACGGCCTGTACGACATCGTGCTGGCGGGCGCGGCGGGCAACTTCCCGGCCCCGGTGGACGGCATCTCGCCCAACGGCTTCAAGACGGTGGTGGACATCGACCTGATCGGCACCTACCACACCATCAAGGCCTGTGCGCCGCACCTGAAGGTTCCGGGCGGCAACATCCTGAGCATCTCGGCCTACGGCATTCCGGTGCCGATGCAGGCGCACGTGGTGGCCGCCAAAGCGGGCGTGGACGCGCTGACGCAGACGCTGGCCATCGAGTGGGGGCTGCGCGGCGTGCGCGTGAACGCCATCATTCCCGGTCCCATCGACGGCACCGAGGGCATGGCGCGGCTGGCCCCCGACGAGAAAACGCGCGCCCAGTTCACCCGCACCGTACCGCTGGGCCGCTTCGGCGTGCCGCAGGACATCGCCAACGCCGCTCTGTTTCTGGTGAGCGACGCGGCCAGCTATGTGACCGGCGTGATTCTGCCGGTGGACGGTGGCCAGAACATGCTCGGCGGAGCGCCACAGTATCAGATGTATCTGGCGATGGAAGCGGCGAAGGCGAAAGCGGAATAATCCGGCTTCAAGTCTTTCGCCGCGCCAGCCGCTTCCCACCCAGGTAGCCGAATGCCATCAGGAAGGCCGTGAGCGGGTAGAGGACCACGGACCCCTGTCCCTGGAATACGGCGGGCCAGTACATTCCCAGAACTCCGGCGGTCCAGCCCAGGCTCAGGCCCCAGAAGCCCCACAGCTGTTCGCGCGGGCCTCCGGTCTGGGCCGCACGGACGCGCAGCAGCACCAGCGGGAGCAGCAGTGGTCCAAGGTCGGTGAGCAGAGCGAACAGCAGCGTCGGCAACAGCAGATGCCAGGCCGTCTGAGCCAGCTTTGGCACCAGACCGGCCACCGCCGCCGTCCTGCCGAGTTCGCCCGCCGACACGGCCAGGGCGGGCGGGACCAGTCCCAGCAGCCACAGGCCGAGTGGACCAGCCGTACCGGCCTGAAGGCGGGCAGGTTCCGGTCTGGCGGGCCGGAAATGCTCCCAGACCAGCCCTGCCAGCGCTCCGGCCAGGGCCACCAGACCCAGCGGATACAGCCAGCCGAACATGAGATATAGACCCATGCCGATGTTGGCGTCCCGGTTGATGTCC
>JANXWI010000399.1 GCA_025351205.1 Deinococcus sp. | reverse complement strand
TCAGATCGCCGAGCCGGTGTTCCGCAATTACGGCGGGCAGGCGGCGTTCTGCGGGCCAGCGGTCACGGTGCGGGTCTTCGAGGACAACACCCCGGTACGCTCGATGCTGGAAACGCCGGGGCAGGGCCGGGTGCTGGTGGTGGACGGTGGGGCCAGCCTGAACTGTGCGCTGCTGGGCGACCAACTGGGGGCGCTGGCCGTGCAGAACGGCTGGGCGGGCGTGGTGATCAACGGCTGCGTGCGCGACACGGCCCAGCTGGCTGCGCTGCCGCTGGGCGTCAGGGCGCTGGCGGCCCATCCCCGGCGCAGCGGCAAGGGGGGCGCGGGCGAGCAGGACGTGAGCCTGATGTTCGCGGGCGTCAGCATCGAGCCGGGGCACTGGGTGTACGCCGACGCCGACGGCCTGCTGGTCAGCCCGGAAGCGCTGCACCTGCCACACGTTTGAAGCCAGAAGTTTGAGGCAACAAAAAAGCGCCCTCTTCGGACGCTGATAACCGTAATATACCCCGGTATGCAGCCAGAGTCAAATGTATCCACCGAAACTTCTGGACGCGAACCCCGGCAGCCCTACGCCCCGCCGCCCGGCCATGTGCGCTACCGCCTGGAGGCGCAGTGGGACGGCACGAACTTTGTCGGCTGGCAGTCGCAGCCGGGGCAGCGCAGCGTGCAGGACACGTTGCAGGGGGCGCTGGAAACTCTGGCCCCGAACCTGCCCGCTGTGGCCCTGCGCCCGGTGGCGGCGGGGCGCACCGACACGGGCGTACATGCAGAACACATGACGATGCACTGGGACATTTCAGACGAGTTGAAGCTACCCCCTGAGCGCCTGATTCGCGCCCTGAACGGCCAGCTGCCGCCCGACTTGTCGGTGCTGAGTCTGGAGAAAGCGGCGCCCGATTTTCATGCCCGCTATTCCTGCGTGGGGCGCAGCTACGTGTACCGGGTGCTGAACACGCCGCAGCGCCGCGCACTGTGTCAGGGGCGGGCGCTGCATGTGGCACAGCCGCTGAACCTGGAGGCCATGCAGCAGGCCGCCGGGCGACTGGTAGGCGACCACGACTTTGCGGCCTTCGCCACCCGCGAGGAGCGCCAGACCCGCCGCACCCTGTACCGGCTGGACGTGCAGCAGCGCGGCGAGCTGGTCGAGTTTCAGCTGCACGGCGAGAGCTTCCTGCGCCAGATGGTGCGCTGCCTGGTCGGCACGCTGCTGCTGGCAGGTCGCGGGGAGCTGACACCGGAAGGCGTGAGTGCCATCCTGGCATCGAAAAGCCGTGCCAGAGCGGGTCCGAACGTCTCGCCGCACGGGCTGTATTTCAGCGGGGCCAGCTATCCGGCAGCAGTTTCACAGGAAGTCTGAAGCCGGTTCAGCAGGCAAGGCAAAATCAGCCTAGATTGGACCTCCTAGATAGCCTGAGCCGTGCCCACATCTCCGGGAGATGGTCGGGACCGATCTGCTGGATTATGCGCCCTGTCATCTGCCGGATGAACATTTGGCGGAACCTGCCGGATATTCGGCAACAATCTTCAGAGATCCTGCGGGTTGTCACTGTCTGAGACAGCAGCCGAATTGACCTCACCGCTTCCAGCCCACTACAATCATGATGCTTCGGTTAAATCGGCTCCCGCGAGGGCACGAACCGACCTCCACAGTTTCGACACAAAGTGAGGTCACCTATGGAACGTGCCAGCCCGCCCGCGTTTAATCCGGCCCATCACGACAATGTAGACTTCGACTTTCAGGAGTCGCTGCTGCCCATGACGCAGCACGAGGCCGCCGTCGAGGCCAACCGCTGCCTGTACTGCTACGACGCGCCCTGCATGCACGCCTGCCCGACGCACATCGACATCCCCACTTTTATTCGCAAGATTTCGACGGGAAACCTGCGCGGGTCGGCCCGGACCATTCTGGAAAGCAACTTCCTGGGCGGCACCTGCGCCCGCGTCTGCCCGGTGCAGGAGCTGTGCGAGGGTGCCTGCGTGATGGGCGCCGACCACACGCCGATTGCCATCGGGCGGCTGCAACGCTACGCCGTGGACCATGTTCAGGAGCGTGGCGTGCAGCTGTTCACGCCTGCCCCCAGCACGGGGTTGAAAGTCGCCGTAATCGGCAGCGGCCCCGCCGGGCTGAGTGCGGCTGCCGAACTCGCCAAGCTGGGCCACGCGGTCACGCTGATGGAAAAGCGCGAGCTGGGCGGCGGGCTGAGCACCTACAGCATCATCGTGCTGCGCGAACCCGTCGAGGTGGCCCTGCGCGAGGTGGAAGCGGTGAAACGATTGGGCGTCGAGGTCAGGACGGGCACTGAGTTGCAAGACAGAGCCGGCCTAGACACCCTTCTGCGCGAGTACGACGCCGTGTTTCTGGGCCTGGGGCTTGGGGCGGTTCCGGCCACCGGCATTCCGGGCGAGGAACACATTCTGGACGGGCTGGTGGTGATCGAGGCCAGCAAGATGGGACGGCCCACCGGCATTGGCCGCCGCGCAGCCGTGATCGGGGCGGGTAACACCGCCATCGACGCCGCCACGGTGGCCCGGCGTCTGGGCGCGGAAACCCGGATGGTGTACCGACGCACCGAAGCCGAGATGACCGCCTACCGCCACGAGTACGAATTTGCCTTGCACGAGGGCATTTCCTTCGACTTTCTGACGCAGCCTGTTCGGGTGCTGGCCGAGAATGGCACCGTGACCGGCCTGGAATGTCGCCGGATGGTGCTTGGAGCGCCGGACAGCAGCGGGCGGCCCCGGCCTGAGCCTGTACTGGGCAGTGAATTCGTGATTGGGTGCGACACGGTGATCTCTGCGATTGGGCAGGAGAAGCCTGCCCTGGCCCTGGCGCTCGGGCTGGCCGTGGAGGGTGGGTATATTGCCGTCTCTCCCACCCTGGAAACGAGTATTCCCGGCGTGTATGCGGGCGGGGACTGCGTGCGGGTGCGCGGGAGTGCCAGTACCGTGATGGCGGTGCAGGACGGGAAGATTGCGGCGGCGGGGATTCATGCGGCGCTGGTGGCGAAGGTGGCGGCGGACTGATGCTTGCTGCGTCGAGGTTTTTTCAGGGGTCTGAGGCTTCAGGCTTTCGCGGTCACCCCACCCCCCAGCCCCCTACCCCTGAGGGGCAGGGGGGGTCTAAAAGAAGCGTCAAGCGCTGCGCGATGGGCAAGGCAGGTCGGTTTATACAACGGGGTATTGACCCTGGTTCTAAGTATCTGGAAGGCGGAAATCCGCTTCCCGGCGCTGGAAGGGTCGCCAGTTTGACTCAGTTTCGTACACGCCTGGGCGCGTATTTGATCCGCCGAAGGCTGTGCGGCGGCGGTCTGGAAGGGCTGCCAATTTGTTCTGACGACCAGTTTTTATCGCCGAGCCTTGGCCGTCTACCCCTCGCCCCCGGCGGGAGAGGGGCCTCGCGCAGCGAGGGGGAGAGGGGACGTCCGGGTGCGCCCGAACTAACCACATCCCTTCGCCTTCCGCCCCTCCCCCTTGAGGGGGGAGGCTGGGAGGGGGTGGACGGGCCGAGCGTCCATCAGCCTGCTACCTCCATTTCGCCTTTTGTTCCACTCCGGAGGCCCCATCATGGCTGACCTGTCCATCAACTTCGCGGGCATTCGTTCTCCCAATCCCTTCTGGCTGGCCTCCGCGCCGCCCACCAACTCCGGGGCGCAGATTCACCGCGCTTTCGAACACGGCTGGGGCGGGGCAGTCTGGAAGACCATCGGGCCGCCGGTCCTGAACATCTCCAACCGCTACGGTGGCCTGAGCCTGGGCGGGCAGCGGCTGCTGGCCATCAACAACGTCGAGCTGATCTCAGACCGGCCCATCGAGGTCAACCTGCGCGAGATCGCCGAGGTCAAGCGCATGTGGCCGGACCGCGCCATGATCGTGTCTGCGATGGTGGACGCCGACCCGAAGGCCTGGCGCGAGATCGTGCAGCAGATAGAAGACACCGGCGCAGACGGCATCGAGCTGAACTACGGCTGCCCCCAGGGCATGTCCGAGCGCGGGATGGGCGCGGCGGTGGGGCAGGTGCCCGAGATGTGCGAGCTGAATACGCACTGGGTCACGAGCATCACGAAGCTGCCGGTGATCGTGAAGTTGACGCCCAACGTGACGCACATCGTGGACCCGGCGCACGCGGCTCTTGCAGGCGGGGCACACGCGCTGAGCCTGATCAACACCATCAATTCGGTCATGAAGGTCGACCTCGACACCCTGCTCATCTCGCCCAGCATCGGCGGGCGCGGCACGCATGGCGGCTACGCTGGCCCCGCCGTCAAGCCGATTGCCCTGAACATGCTGACCGAGCTGATGACCGACCCCAGAGTGCTCGCTTCCGGCGTGCCGATCTCGGGCATGGGCGGCATCCAGACCTGGCGCGATGCCGCTGAATTCCTGCTGCTGGGCGCGACGAGTCTCCAGGTCTGCACCGCCGCCATGCACTACGGTTACCGCATCGTGGACGACATGATCGACGGCCTGAGCAACTGGATGGACGACCACGGCTTCGCCACGATTGCCGAAGTATCGGGCCGCAGCCTGCCGCAGATGAGCAGCTTCGGGCAGCTCGACCTGAGTTACGCCGCCGTGGCCCGCATCGACCCTGACAAGTGCATCAACTGCAACCTGTGTTACGTGGCCTGCAACGATACGGCGCACCAGTGCATCGATCTGTACAGCCCGGACGGCATAAAAGTTGACCCTGGGTTCGATGTCAGAACGAGCGGCAAACAGGTGGCAGACAGCCGCGCCGTGCCGGTGGTGCGCGAGGGCGACTGCGTGGGCTGCGCGCTGTGCGCCAACGTCTGCCCCGTCGATGGCTGCATCACGATGGTGGGCGTGCCGAGCGGGCGGGAGAGCGTGACCTGGGATGAGCTGAGCGCCACGTCCGCGCCTGTGACGCAGGAGTGGGCGGCGATGGAAACTTACAGGGAAGAAGTTGGGATTGAGATTCACTGACCTAAACTGAAGAAAGGAGGGACGACCATGACTGCGAAAGCGCTGATCACGATTGACGACGAGGGCCGCCTGCACACCGACGCGGAGACGTTGGCTCGGCTGAAAAATCGGCAGTTCGTGCTTCAGGCGGACGGGCAGGTCATGGCGCTTGTGCCCGAATCCCGCTTCCTGAGCGACATTGAGGACGTTGCCGAGCGCATGGCCGCTTACCGCGCCTTCAAATCCCGGATCATGCGCCGGGGCGGTGGCCCTTTGCCCACGACGAGGGCTGAGCTGAACGATTTGGTCTACGACTGATGCGTGTTCTGCTGGATACTAATATTGTGCTGCGCTATATCCAGCTCGACGCAGAAGAGCATCAAGCGATCGAAGCCGCCATTGACACGCTGCTCGAACAGGGTGCCGAACTCTACCTCGTTCCCCAGGTGATGTACGAATACTGGTCTGCGGCAACCCGGCCTTACGGCACGAAAAATGGTCTGAGCATGACATCCGAGGAGACGGCGAGTGCGGTCGCAGAGTTGACAGCCACCTTCAAGCTTCTTCCGGATACTCCGCAACTGTATGATCAATGGCTCTATTTGGTCGTCGCGCATCAGGTGATGGGCAAACAGGTTCATGACACGCGTTTGGTAGCCGCCATGAAAGTGCATGACCTTGACGCCCTCCTGACTTACAACGCTGGCGATTTTAAACGCTTCGACATCCGCGTTCTCTCGCCCAGCACCATGACTTCGGAGACCTTATGAGCCTACTCATTCAAAACGGTCAAATCGTCACCGCTGATCGGCAATACACCGCCGACATCTACATCGAAGACGAGCTGATTACGTCCATCGGCACGCATCTGGAGGTGCCGGAGGGCACGCGCACCATCGACGCCAGCGGCAAGTACGTCTTCCCCGGCTTCATCGACCCGCACGTGCATGTGTACCTGCCGTTCATGGGGACGTTTGCCAAGGACACGCACGCTACGGCCAGTCAGGCCGCGCTCATCGGCGGCACCACCACCTACATCGAAATGCTGGCCCCCGGCGGCAGCGACAAGCTGGCAGACGGCTGGAACCTCTGGACCGGGCGGGCGGCGGGGCACAGCGCCTGCGACTACACCTTCCACATCGGCGTGACGCGCTGGGACGCGGAAACCGAGGCGACCCTGCGCGAACTGGCGGCCCAAGGCATGAAATCATTTAAGGTCTTCCTGGCGTACAAGGGGGCCTTCGGAATCGACGACGCGGCGCTGTACAACACGCTGGCACTGGCGAAGGAACTGGGCGTGATCGTCACCGCCCACTGCGAGAACGCCGAACTGGTGTCGCAGCTTCAGCGGAAGTTGCTGGCCGAGGGCAAGACGGGGGCGGAATGGCACGAACCCAGCCGCCCGGAAGCGGTGGAAGCCGAGGGCACCGCCCACTTCGCCACCTTTCTGGAGATGACCGGGGCTAAGGGTTACGTGGTGCACCTGAGCAACGCGCTGGCCCTGAAAGCTACGCTGGACGCGAAGGCGCGGGGCGTGGATATTTCGATTGAAGGCGTCGCGCCGCACTTCCTGCTCGACAAATCACTGACCGAAGGCCCGGACGGGGCCAACTTCGTGATGTCGCCTCCCCTGCGCGACAAATCCAATCAGGCCGCTCTCTGGAAAGCGCTGGAAGACGGTCAGATCGATACGGTGGGCACCGACCACTGCCCCTTCGATGTGGGCCAGAAGGCGATGGGCAAGAATAATTTCACGCTGATCCCCAACGGCATTCCGGCCATCGAGGACCGCGTGAACCTGATGTACACCTACGGCGTCAGCCGGGGCGGCCTGAGCCTGCACCGCTTCGTGGACGCACTCAGCACCCGGCCTGCACAGCTGTTCGGGCTGTATCCGCGCAAGGGCGCCATCGAGGTGGGCAGCGACGCCGATCTGGTGGTCTATGATCCTGCATACCGGGGCCACATCTCGGCGGCGGCCAGCCACATGAACGTCGATTACAGCGCCTTCGAGGGCTGGGAGATCGACGGGCGGCCCGAAGTGGTGACGGTGCGCGGGCAGATCGCGGTACAGGGCGGGCAGTTCGTGGGTGAGCCGGGGCGGGGACAGCTGCTCAGACGGTAGAAAGAGCGTTGCAGGTCGTTGCAAAGCCGGTTGCGGCACCCCTCTCCCCGGCCCTCTCCCGCAAGGGGCGAGGGAGAACAGCATAAAGAAGGAGGTTTCGTGACTCAAATTGCCACCCCGTCCAGCGTTCCTCCAACTCCCGCGCCCGACGCCCCAATCGTGTCCATCCGCGACCTGAGCATGGTCTTCCAGGTGCCGGGCGGGCAGACGGTGGCCTTGCAGGACGCCAACCTGAGCATCCGGCAGGGCGAATTCATCAGCCTCATCGGGCCTTCCGGCTGCGGCAAGACCACGCTGCTGCGGCTGCTGGCCGACCT
>JANXWI010000390.1 GCA_025351205.1 Deinococcus sp. | reverse complement strand
GAAATGGCGGTGTCGCCGATGCCGCGCTTGGGCCGCCCGATGATGCGCCGCAGCGCCACGTCGTCGCTGGGGTTGATGCTCAGGCGGGCATACGCCAGGATGTCGCGGATTTCCCGGCGGTCGTAGAAGCCCACCCCGCCCACGATCTTGGCCGGGATGTTCACGCGCCGCAGGCTCTCTTCCATCACGCGGCTCTGGGCGTTGGTGCGGTACAGGATCGCCATCTCGGCAAACTTCAGGCCCTCATGGTGCAGCCGCGTCACCCATTCGGCCACGAACTCGCCCTCGCCCCGGTGGTCGTTGGCCCGGTGAAAGTAGACCGGGTGGCCGTCTTCCTTGACAGGCTTGAGCGTCTTCTCCAGCCGCTCGGTGTTGTTCTCGATCAGCGCGTTGGCGAGGCCCAGCACCTTCGCTGACGAGCGGTAGTTGTGCTCCAGCCGGTAGACTTTGGCGTCCGAGTAGTCTTTCTGGAAGTCGAGGATGTTCTGAATGTCCGCGCCACGAAATTTGTAGATGCTGTTGTGAACCAGCATCCCGTTTGCCACATAGGTGTGCAGCGGCGAGACGGTCAGGTCGTAGACGGGGCCACTGTATTCCTGCTGAGAAACGTCGGAAATCGCGGTTTCCTGCAATTCTCCGCCCGTATTCACCAGAATTTTCATGCCGGGATGAAGGTGCGAGAGCGGCTGGAAGCTGTACATCCTGCCGCCGATGCACGCCTTGCGCTGAAGTTCCAGCCCCCCGTCACGGGCGATGTCCTGCACCAGCGTCAGGGCCTCCTGATAGTCTTTGCGGCTGATCTCCAGCCGGTACCCGCCGCGCCCCTCGCCGTTTCCGCGCACATGATGACCGGCGGCCAGCAGCCGGGCCGCCACGTCTTCACGGTTGCTGCTCCACTGGACGCGGTGATAGCCCACCTGCCCGCGTCTGAAGTCGGAGAACATGATCAGGTTGACGCTCTGACGCCTCTGGCCGTTCTGGGGGCGGTGGTGCGGGTAATCGGGGTGCAGATGCAGATCGGCCATCAGGCGGGCAGCACTGTCTGCGGTGTCCAGCTCAGAAAACAGGCGGTGCAGCTGTTCCTCGTCTATCGTCAGCCGCCGTCCCACACCATGAAACAGGGCGGTGGGCAGGCCGTAACGCGCAGCGTACAGCGCCTCCCAGAAGGCGGCGTCGGCACGGGAATCACAGATTCGTAGCACCCACACCTTGTCACCGTTCTCCTGGTTGAGCCGCACCCGGTAGCCGTAATCGCTCTGCCCTTCGCTGTTGACCCGCGCCCCCATCGTCAGGCCCACCCGGTAACCCCGGTCTTCTCTGTACATCAGGTAGACGTACCACTGCCCGGCCATCGGCTCGTGCCTTGCCAGAACAACGTGATGAGGCGTGCCCCGCAGTCGGGTGTCGCCCGCCTGAATCTGCCACAGTGGGCCGCTGTACTGGCCGCGTTTGACGTGGGTGATCCGTCCGGCGGTCAGTCCAGTGTTTCCGCCGCTGCCACAGACGAATTCCCCCTCCTGCAACGTCTCAATGGGCCGTTCACCCTGGGGCGTACAGACCAGTGTGCCGGGCGGCAGGCATTGGTCGGGGTCGCCCACCACCAGCAGGTTCCGGTCACGGCTCGCCAGCAGCCGGGTCAGCTCGTACTGCGCCTTGTTAGTATCCTGATACTCGTCGACGTGAATGAACACGGCCTTGTCCTGCACCCTATTTAAAACGCCCGGCACTTCCTGAAACAGGCGCACGGTCTCGGTGATCAGGTCGCCGAAATCAATCGCGTTTTGCGCCTTCTTGCGGGCCTCGTAGCGGCGGAATACCTCGGCGGCGGCCTCACGCGGAATGCCGGAGATGTAGCGCTCCTGGGCGCGTTCCAGCTCGTTCGGCGTGATCAGGTTGCTTTTGGCGCGGTCCAGGATGCCGCGTATGGCGCGCGGAGCGGTGTCGGGGCCGATGCCGGGCACGCTCCCCATCACCTCCTTGATCACGTCCAGCTGGTCGTCGTCGTCGTAGATGACAAAGCCGCGAGACAGGCCGATGTACTCGCCGTAGGCCCGCAGAATCCGCACGCCCGCCGAGTGAAAGGTGCTCATCCAGAGCGTGCCCGACCCTTTGATGATGTGGCTGGCGCGCTCGCGCATCTCGGCGGCGGCCTTGTTGGTAAAGGTCACGGCCAGAATCTGATCGGGCGACACGCCGTAGTGCTGGATCAGGTGGGCGATGCGGAAAATGAGGGTGCGGGTCTTGCCGCTGCCCGCCCCCGCGATCACCAGCGCCGGGCCGGTGAAGTGGTCGGCGGCCTCGGCCTGGTTGGGGTTGAGCTGGGAGAGCAGGTCTGGTGGAGAGGTCACCCGGGGATTGTAGCGCCAACTTGTTATGTATACGGCGTAATGACCGCAGAACAAAATCCCCCACCTCGCGGCAGGGGACGGTCTCTCAGGTCAGGCGACGTGCTGGGCAGGCACCAAGAGGCTCAGGTCAGTGCAGGAGCTTAACCAAGATCGGTATCAGCTCTGCAAGAACACGAATCAGGGCCGTGATCGCGGTAATAAGCGCTGTCCAGGCTGCCAGAGTTTTCATCTGGCGTTGGAACCTCGCTTGTCCCGCTTTCTGGTCTGATGTATGCTTCTTGTGGTTCAGGAGCATCACCACCTTTTTGGTCAACACCCACGTATTGCTAGTACGTGGGTGTTCTCCTTTTTGGAGAGATGATCCCTGGCCCTGCCCGACTTGTCATGAATCCCGGCCCTTAAGACCACAACGAGTCTACCAGCCCAACGCTCCTGGCGGCGCTACACTGCCCCCATGCGTCTGTCCACCACCGACATCTACGCCTTTCAGTCGCTGGGCTACCTGGGAGAACAGTACCGGGGACCCGACCAGCTGAAAGACGGCGAGGCCGAGCGCTGGATTTCCAGCGACGAGATCAGCGAACACACCCACATCGCCCGGCCCTACCTGGTCAGGATTCTGGCGGCGCTGACCGCCAAGGGCGTGATCAGGAGCAAGAAGGGCATCGGCGGCGGCTACGCGCTGGCCCGCAGGCCGAAGCTGATCAGCCTGTGCGAGGTGGTGCGCGCCGTCGATGGCCCGGTGGCCCCGCTCAGCTGCATCAGTCTCAACTGGGGCGAACACTGCGTCGAAGAAGACCGCTGCCACGCCCGCAACACGGTGTACAGGCGAATGCGCGACGCCATGCTGGCGGTGTTGCAGGAGTTCAGCGTGGACGACCTCGTGACCGACGCGCGCCAGGGCGTGAGCTACTCCAACTGTCTGGAACACCTGCTGCGCCCCAACGTCTGATGTCTTCATCGGTTGCGCCTGTTCCCAGCCCAGTACCATTCAGTGTTACCGTTCAGTGCGCGTTCTGGGCGTCCCGCAGCCAGGAATGCAGACAAGTTGATAGTTTCTGTCTTCTTTTTGGTGTACCGTTCTTGTCAGGATGAAGACTGACCTCTCGGCCCTGAAATTTAACCAGCTCACGGTGGTCGCGCTCACGGCGCTGGCTGTCATGGCACGGCAACCCTGGCTGGCCGCCCTGCTCGGCCTGGCGATGCTGGCCGGAGCGGTGTGGCCCGCCCGCAGCCCGATGAAGTGGCTGTACCGCACGGTGGGGCAACGATTGGGCCTGAAACCTGAAATCGTAGACGAGTCGCCCGAAGCCCATCATTTCGCGCAGGGGGTGGGTGGCGTGTTCCTGCTGGCCTCGGCGCTGGCCTCCTTCGCGGGTGCAGGCGTACTGAGCGCCGTGCTGGGCGTGACTGTGATCGCCCTGGCGCTGCTCAACCTGACCGCCCGCATCTGCGTGGGCTGCCTGATGTACTTCCAGTACAGGATGCTCAGGTTTCGTCTGAGCCGCTGAAATCAACCGTCTAAATCATAAACTGGAGCCAGGACATGTCTGACATCGAACGCCTCAAGAAAGAAAAGCCGCCCTTCGACATCATCGACGATATTCACGTGTATGCCCGCGACGGCGTCATTGATCCCGAATGGCTCGACATGCTCAAGTGGTACGGCGTCTATCCCCAGAAGCCCCAGGAAGACGGCTTTCTGATGATGCGCGTCAAGGTGCCCAGCGCCTCGTACACCTCCAGCACCCTGCGAGAGATCGCCAGCATTTCCGAGGACTACGCGCGCGGCACGCTCGACGTGTCGGACCGGCAGGCGTTCCAGTTTCACTGGTTGACTATCGGGGACATTCCCGCCATCTTCAGCCGATTGGAAAAAGTCGGGCTGCACACGCGCGGAGCCTGCGGCGACACCGTGCGGGCCGTGATCTCCAGCCCGCTGGCGGGCCTCGACGCCGGAGAGGTGATGGACGTGACCGCGCTGGCCCACGACCTGGACCGTGAGCTGTCGGGCAACCCGGCGTTTGGTGACCTGCCGCGCAAGTTCAAGATCAGCATCACCGGCAGCCCCGAGCTGGAGGGCATTCACCTGATCAACGACATCGGCTTTCTGGCCCACGAAGTGGACGGGCCAGACGGTCAGAAACAGGTGGGCTTCGACGTCTGGGTGGGCGGCGGGCTGGGCGCGGTGGCCTTCCTGGCGCAGCGGCTGGGCGTGTTCATCGCCCCGGAGGAGGTGGTCGAGGTGGCGACAGCGATTGCCGGGGCCTACCGCGACCACGGCTACCGCGTGAACCGCAAGAAGAGCCGCTTGAAGTACCTGCTCAAGGACCTGGGGCCGCAGAAGTTCCGTGAACTGGTCGAAACCGAGTACCTGGGCCGCCCCATGCAGGACGGTCCCGCCGCGCCGGTGGCCCGTTTCGGCGGCAATGACGTGCTGGGCGTGCGTGAGCAGCTGGGCGGCGGGCACTACGCGGTGGTCGCCACCACGGTGGGCCGCATCAGCCCTGAAAAGGCCCGCGTCCTGGCCGACCTCGCCGACAGGTACGGCGACGGCACGCTGCGCAACACGCCCTTCCAGAACATGCTGATTCCCGGCGTGCAGGACGCAGACGCCCTGAGCGCCGAGCTGGCCGCCATCGGGCTGGCCCCAGGCATCGGCATGCGCGGCACCACCATCGCCTGCACCGGCACCCAGTTCTGCCGCCTCGCCCTGACCGAGACCAAGGCCCGCACCGCTGGCCTGATCGACCACCTGGAACTGGAAGGGCTGGCCCTGCCGCAGCTGCCCGTGACCATCAACCTGACCGGATGCAGCAACGCCTGCACGCGCTATCAGGTGGCCGACCTGGGCTTCATGGGCAGTCTGCGCAAGAACGCCGAGGGGCTGGAAGAAGAGGCCTATCAGGTGCATCTGGCGGGCGGCATCGGGCACGCCCAGCGGCTGGGCGACAAGCTCAAGGGCGTGGTGCTGGCAAAAGAGCTGAGCAGCTACACCGCCAACGTGCTGGACGACTACCGGCAGAACGCGCAGCCGGACGAGGCCTTCGCCACGTTTGCAGACCGGGTGGGCCACGAGCGTTTCCTGCCCGACGCGGTGCTGAGCAAGGGCAAGGAAGCGGTGGGCGTGTGAGCACGGGCCAGAGTGCGACGGGCCGCAACACTGGCCGGGTCGTGTGGTTCACCGGGCTGTCGGGGGCGGGCAAATCCACGCTGGCCTCGGCGCTGCATGATCGCCTGAGCGCGCAGGGCGAGGCGGTGGAACTGCTCGACGGCGACGCCGTGCGCGAGAACCTGAGCAAAGGTCTGGGGTTCAGCAGGCAGGACCGCGACACCAACGTGCGCCGCATCGCCTTCGTGGCGGGGCTGCTGGCGCGGCACGGCGTTACGGTGCTGGTGAGCGCCATCTCGCCCTACCGGGATACCCGTGACGAGGTGCTGGCGGGCTTCGGGCACTCCACCGAGGTCTTCGTGGACGCGCCGCTGGAGGTGGTGACGGAGCGCGACGTGAAGGGCCTGTATGTTCGGGCCATCGCCGGGGAGATCGCGCACTTTACCGGCGTCAGTGACCCCTACGAGGCCCCGCTCAGCCCGGACCTGCACCTGCGGACCGACCAGAAAAGCATCGACGCCTGCCTGAACGAACTCCTGGCCCACCTGGGGGTGAGGGATGTCGTCAACGCTTGAGGCCCTGAAGCCTGTGACTGTGTATGGCCCCAGAGCATCCAGCCCAGAGACCTTCAACGCAGATACTGACCCGGTGAGCATCATCGAATGGGCCTTGTCCGCCCACCCCGACCTGAGTATGCCCAGCGCCTTTAACCTCAACGGCGTGGTGCTGCTCGATCTGGCTGCGCGGGCGGGTTACGGCGGCGACGTGCTGTTCGTGGATACGGGCTATCACTTTCCGGAAACGCTGGCGACCCGTGACGCGCTCGCGGCCCGCTACCCGCAGATGTGCTTCGTGACGCTGAACGCTGGGGCCACGCCCGAAGACGGGCAGACGCCGGGCACCCTGTACGCCAGCGACCCCGACGCCTGCTGCGCGGTCCGCAAGGTCTCGCCGCT
>JANXWI010000386.1 GCA_025351205.1 Deinococcus sp. | reverse complement strand
GAAACAACGATGATAGGAACTATGTGAGGTTCGCCCAATGGTCTCACACCCCGGTCTTTTTGCTGTGCCGCCTTGACAAAAGCTTGGGCGGGTCTTGTTAGAGCGCAACTGAAGCTCAGCCTCTGGCTACCATTACCCCATGACTTCCACCAAGCACCTGCTGTTCGCTGCCAGCCTGACCCTCGCCACCCTCCCGACCCTCGCTGCGGCCCAGACGATGGCTCCCACCCCTACGGTGGCCCCGCACAAGTCGTTTCTCCAGCGGCACCCCAAGACCTCCATCCTGCTCGGGGCTGCTGGGGCCTATCTGCTGTACCGCAAGCTGCACAAGACCTGCCCGCCCATGAGCGACACCCAAGCCATGAACGATCCCAAGTACGCCAAGTGCTTCCCTGCCCGTTGAGCCAACGGCTCGGTAGCCTTTAAATCAGGGGTGTCACTTCCAGAAACGGGGGTGACACCCTTGATTACCATGAGCCGATCAACTCGCCCGCCTCCCAATACCGGATCAAGAGCTGGGTTGAACCCCCGTGCTGTAATTACCGACATGACGTCTTCTCCCCAAGCTGCGTTCGGAAGTGCCCTGATCATCGTCAATCCCAAGAGTGGACAGGGGGAGAGCGGTGCCGAGCAGTTCGCCCAGCACCTGAGAGACGCCGGGGTGCGCGTCGAAGTGCGCGAAACCACCCTGGACGGGACAGCGGACCAGTACGTTCAGGGCCTCGAAGCCTTCGAGGCCCTGGTCGGCGCTGGCGGGGACGGCACCGTCAGCAGCCTGGCCTACGCGGCGCGCTCGTACGGCAAGCCCTACCTGCCGTATCCGGCGGGCACCGCCAACCTGATCGCACAGAACCTCGACCTGCCCGGTGATCCCCGCGCCCTGGCCGACCTGTTCCTGTCGGGTAAGACCCTGACGCTGGACCTGGCCGAGCTGGACATCGAGGGTGAGACGAAAGGCTTTGCCATGTTGGCCGGCCTCGGGGTGGACGCGGCGATGATCCGGGACAGTGAGGAGGCCAAGGGCCGCTTTGGGGTAGGGGCCTACCTGATCAGTGCGCTGAAGCAGCTGAATCCGACCAAGGCTGAGTTCACCCTGACGCTTGATGGCCGGGTGCTGAAGGTGGAAGGCATGGGGGTGATGGTGGCGAACTTCGGCCTGGCCAACTTCCGGGTGCCGATCACGGGCGACGTCAGCCCGGCGGACGGCAAGCTGACGGTCATCGTGCTGAAAGGCAGCAGCCTCACGAGCCTGCTGCCGGCCCTGATCGGCAGCGTGCGGGCCAAGCTCAACCTGGGCGACCCGGACCTGGGCGACAGTCTGGAACGGTACGAGGCCTGTGAGGTCGCGGTCCAGGCAAGCGTGCCGCTGCCCGCCCAGTATGACGGGGAAGCGCTGGACGGCGACCTCCAGCAGTTCCGTGCCCGGGTGCTGCCGGGCGCGGTTCGGTACATCACCGGCACCACCGTGGCCGATCTGACCACCTGAACTGGACAAGAGCTGAAGCGGGTTAACCCCAGCGCCTGCTTGATTTCCTCCAGTTAATCGAACCATCCCTGGAGGTGCGATCCTGGGAACGTCCAGGAATGGTATGCCTTTGCCGGACGCCTGTAATCTGGCCCGGCTCTGCCCAGGTAGAGGCAGATTCCTGGTCGTCTGACCCGACTTGGTCCAACATTCAGATGCCAACTGGGCGGATGGATTTCTCAGCAGGAAATTCTGTCCCCTCTTGTGCAACCCTTACTGCGTGCTGTCCAGCGCCTGTCACAACAGAGCCACCGACCCGCCAACAAAATTTCACTCCGTCCAGCTTCTCGATCCCATAATCGGCCTCTGGCTGCCAGCACACAGGTTTCCCTCCGGTTTCCTCGACTTGATGATGCGGCTGCCGCTGGACGTCGCTCTTGGCGTCCCGGCCAAAATGCAGCACGTCTCTACCGCCAGTACAGCCCCAGGGTGTCGCCTACGGTTTGGCGTCTTCTTGGACAGCCTGCTCGAAGCGCTGTTGTCGGTCGAGGGAGCGGCCCTCACCGCTGGCGACGGTCACGCGGTCGCAGAACAGGGCCGGGCCTACCGGACGGGTGCCCGGCAGATAGATGGCCTCGGCAGTGCGGACCTGGTACACCTCATGGTAGAAGCCTACCCCCTGCCCGAAATGCTGGTTGAACCAGGCCCACCAGCCGGTGTGGGGGAGGGTGCGCCCGAAGCGTTCCAGATCTTCGTGGGAGCGCCAGTACTGGAGCAGCAGCGGGCCGTCGTCACCAGGCCCGGACAGGGGGCGGGTGAGCAGCAGGCCCTGCACCGGGGCGCTCAGGGTGGCGAGCATCTGCTCGGGGACGCCTGAGGCCTCATAGAGCCGCCGTCCCGCAGGGGTGAGCACCTGGGCCGCGAAGATCGCCAGACAGAGCTTGGGGTGGATCCACAGTGCGGCGACGTAGGCAGCCTGTTCGTCCTGTGGCTGGATGCCCGACGCCCGGGTCACCTGAACGCTTGGCCGGTCAATGTTTCCGACACGTCCCAGAGCTGCCCGGCATGCTCTTGATCGAGGGCGTAGGGCATGTATCCGGGACCGGGCCGGGCCGGATTCGCAGGGAGGGCCTCCTGGCAGTCTTCCAGGTACAGCCC